>CAZEIB010000092.1:0-8244 GCA_964511785.1 uncultured Oscillospiraceae bacterium | reverse complement strand
GATTTGTTTCGCATCAGCTTAACAGATTGGAACTTAACCAGAAGCACCTATGAATTTGTAGGGCTTAAAAACTATGCTTGGCTTTTTAGTGGCAGCGGATGGAAAATGTTTTCTCAATCTCTTTCTGTAACAGCTATTTATACATTAGGAGAGGTGGCTGTTACCTTGGTTGGGGGTATTTTATTGGCCCTGCTTTTTGACCGAATGACCAAAACCTTTAATGTAATGCGAGTGGCTCTAGTCATCCCTAGGTATATTGTAGTGTCCTCTACTGCCTTGGTTTTTTTATGGCTGTATAACGATATGTACGGGGTGTTTAACTACTTATTGCAATTGGTAGGCCTTGATGGGGTGAATTGGTTGGGAGGGCGTGATACAGCTCTGTTCTCCTTAATTTTATTTGGAGGATGGCGAACAGTTGGTTATGCTATGTTGATTTATCTTTCTGCTATGAAAGGGATCAGTCCTGAATATTTGGAAGCCTCTTCTATTGACGGAGCCAATGGTTTTCGTCAGCTAATTCATATTAAGTTGCCTTTATTGGCACCTACTACTTTATTTTTGGTAGTTACCACCGTTACGTCCTCTATGAAGGTATTCCAAGCGGTGGACGTGTTAACCCAAGGGGGACCTTATAAGTCTACCATGGTGCTTGTATACAACATTTATAAATTGGCCTTTGTTGATCATAGAATAGACAGGGCTGCTGCCATGGGCAGTGTGTTTTTTGTAATACTGATTATTTTTACGGCTGTAACCATGCGTTGGTCTAGCCGTAACGTTAACTATGATGCATAAGGAGGAGAGAAAATGAAAAAAGTTTTTACCAGAAGAAGGGTTAAAAATATTATTCAAAGTGTTTTAGCCCTTGTGGTTACCATTGTCATGGTCTTTCCCCTTTACTGGATGGTAATCACCTCTTTTAAACCTACTCAAGAGGTTCTTTTAACTAATCCTACTTTTTTTCCTCAATCTTCCAGTTTAGATGCCTATCGGCAAGTGATGAGTAACTATCCTGTGGTTCAGTACTTAACGAACACCATTATAGTTACCGTAGCCATTGTACTAATTCAAATGCTCATAGGGATTTTAGCTGCCTATGCTTTTTCGAAAGGGCGGTTTGTTGGAAAAGATACGTTGTTTATATTAATTCTTGGGGCAATGATGATTCCTATTCAAGTTACGTTTATTCCCATATATGTGATGACCAGCCGTCTTGGATGGCTTAATACCTTTATAGGATTGATTGTTCCCGAAGCTATTTCTGCCTATTCTATTTTTATGCTTAGGCAAAGTTTTTTAAGTGTGGATAACAGTTATTTGGAAGCGGCAAAAGTAGATGGCATGCACCAATTAGGCGTTATTTTTCGTATTTTAGTGCCAATGTGCAAACCTACAGTAGTAACCACAACGATATTGGCTTTTATTAATGGTTGGAATGCCTATTTTTGGCCCAAAATGATTATTACCACCGACAAGGTGCGTACCATTGCTTTAGGGATAGCAGATATACGTAGCTCTTTTTTAAGTATGGAAGCTTTGAATATGAACCAAATTATGGCCGCATCTTGTATTGCAGTTATTCCAATTTTGATACTATTTTTACTCTTTCAAAAGCATATTCTAACAGGTTTTTCTAAATCTGCTATGAAGTAAGGGGGACATCATGAAACTTGGAACCACCACCGGGGTTATTAGTCAAAAGGCAAAAATTTCAAAAGAAAAGTATTTGCTTGAAGGGCTACGGCTAATTAAAGAGGCGGGCTTTACTAGTGGAGACTTACGCCTTTCTTCTTTAGCTCGCAACGGCTATCCTTTGGCAATGCCCGGGTGGGAAAAATGGGTTGACCAAATGGCTGAGGAAATTGAAAAGCTGGGGCTAGACGTATCCCAAGGTCATAGTTTTGTATACAGAAGTGCCGAAAGTACAGACCTAAGCATTGATAGGGCCTGGTATGAGGAGCGTATTCGGCGCTGTATCTTGGCTGCTGGCACCTTAGGGGTTCGTTGGCTTGTTGTTCATCCCCTTGATTTTCATGAAGATAAAGTATATGATTATGAAAAAAACAAAGGCTATAATATTAGATACTGGGAGCCTTTTGTAGCGCTGGCACAAAAGCACCAAGTAGGTATTGCCTTTGAAAACCTCTTTCCTTCGGGGCATTTATCCCAAAGGTATTGTAGCCAAGTAGAAGATTTAATTGAGCTGGCAGATGCTTATAACAGCCCCTATGTTGGCATTTGCTGGGATACAGGTCATGCCGGTGTGGCAGGGCAAGATCAATATAAATCTATTAAAAAGGCGGGGAAGAGGATTAAAGCCCTTCATCTGCACGATAACCATTTAGCACCTAAAGGAGATGAACACCTTCTTCCTCATTTTGGTAAAGTCCCTTGGGAAGAAGTCTATCAAGCCTTGGCAGAAATTGATTACCAAGGAGTTGTGGCCCTTGAGGTAAAGGAAGGAATTCTTCAAAGCCCACCGCCACTTACTCCGGCCTTATTAGCCTATATGAAAAACATAGGAGAATATATTATAAACCAAATAGCATTAGTAAAAAAACACAATGAACAACAGGCTTCATTGTTAGCCTTATAAAGAAGAGGAGGGAGAAAATGCCCTTGACTTTTTTGGGGATAGGTTCTGCTTTCTACCCTGCTTTAGGTAACACCAGTGCCTATTTTTTGAAAGAAGATACACTATATTTAATTGATTGCGGATCAACGGTTTTTTCTGCATTGGTTAAAGCAGAAATATTGACCAAGGTGAAGGAAATAGTGGTGTATATTAGCCACTGCCACTGCGACCATGTAGGTAGCCTTGGAACTTTAATTTCCTATTGCAAGTATGTAACTAAGCAAAAGATTACCGTTGTTCACCCTGAAAAAAACCTTTCGATTCTACTAAAAACGATGGGTATCCAATTGGAAGATTATTGTTTTTTACAGATGGACAAGGGAGTGGTGAAAGGGGTAGAAGTGGCCTTTTACCAGGTAAGCCATAGCCAAAACATTGGTGCTTACGGGTTTACCCTTTCTTTTAATGAAAACACCTTATATTATAGTGGGGATGCCGCTCAAATTCCACAGGAAATTTTAGAAGGCTTTTACCAAGGGAAAATTCAAAACATTTATCAAGATACTTCTTTTATGAATGAAAAGCCCAAAGGTCATGGCAGTTATCAGGAGTTACAAAGAAGCATTCCTTTGGCCTTACGCAGCAAAGTATACCCCATTCATTGGGATTATTTTGCTAAAGAGGAGATCATAAAAGAGGGGTTTGCTTTAGCAACCATTTGCAAGAAATAAAAAAAAGAAAGGATGGAGAAAATGAGGGAACGTAGAGATGAAATGCTGGCTTTTATTAAAAGTAACGGAACGGTAACTTTTTCTCAGTTGGTAGCTTTGTTTCCTGATGTTTCGGAAATGACCATACGGAAAGATTTAAAGTTTCTAGACGAGAAAGGGGCTATTGTTCGCATCCATGGTGGCGCAAGGTCTATTGATACAGTGGTTCCCCATGACCCTCCCCTTTCTAAGCGTTTGACCTATCACATGGAAGAAAAACAGCAAATAGCTCAAAAAGCCCGTAAACTCATACCTGAAGGCAGTTCGATATTTTTAGACTCAGGGTCCACCATGACCCAATTGGCAAAAGTATTTCCCGATCAAAAAGGGATGGTTTTTACAGGCGGCCTCACCTGTATAAACGAATTGGTTACTTTAACAGAAACAGAGATTTATGTTCTTGGAGGCAGGTTAAATAAGGGTAGTTTAAGTGTACGGGATATTGCCATGGCCTCAATGGTGGAAGAACTTCACTTTGATATTGCTTTTATATCTGTAAATGGTTTTACAAGAGAAAAAGGGTTTACTTGTAGATCCAGTTTCCGGTGGGAACTGGAAAAAACAATTTTACGCAGGGCCAGTAAAGTGATTGTATTAATGGATGGCAGTAAAGTGGGAACAACCCATCCTTTTTCTATTTGTATGCCAAAGGAGATAGATGTTTTAGTTTCAGACGGAAGCTTAGATGAAGATACCAAAAGATTTTTATTAGATCAAGGGGTAGAAGTGTTGTAAATAGAGGATAGATGTGAAATAAAAGGTTGTTTAATATAAGCCGCTTAAAAGAGTAAAGAACCCTTGTTTTCGATTTTAGAAAACAAGGGTTCTTTTACGTATATAATAAAAAAGTGGAGAACAGAATACCGTTAAGAAACTAGAACAATGAAGAGGCTTATATTTTATAAAGAAGCATTTAAAAAATTGCTTCTTCATGAAAAGTGTCTTTATGAAGGGGTGCTTTAAGAAGACAAAAAAGGATATATGGTCTAAAAACATATAAAACATATATAAAAAATTCTATAAATTATGAGAAATGCCTAAAAATCGAATAAATTTGAATGAAAAACCTAAAAATTTCTATGTATAAAAAAGAATTTCTCTTTTATACTAGGAATAAGCAATCAGACGATGGTCGTTCTGAAGAAAACACAATAGGAGGAAATATCATGAAAAGATTATTAGCCATGTTACTTGCTGCCGTGATGGTACTATCTCTCGGGGGAATCGTATTAGCAGAAGCTAACGATGTATTGATCGGAGCTTGCATCTACAAATTTGATGACACTTTTATGACAGGTGTTCGCAATCAAATGCAGACAACTACAGACGAATTAGGTGCAAAAGTTGAAATTTCAGACAGCCAAAACAAACAACCTACACAAAATGAACAGGTAGATACCTTTATTACAAAAGGCGTTAATGCTTTAGCAATTAACCCAGTAGATCGTACTGCTGCCGCTCCCTTGATGGAAAAAGCCAAAGAAGAAGAACTGCCTATCGTATTTTTAAACCGCGAACCTGAAGCTGATGTTATGGCAAGCTACGATAAAATTTGGTATGTTGGCGCCAAAGCAGAAGAATCTGGTACGATGAGTGGTCAAATTATTGCTGATTATTTCACAGCCAACAAAGAGGCTGATAAAAATGGTGACGGTAAAATTCAATATGTTATGTTGCAGGGAGAACCAGGACACCAAGATGCCACATTACGTAGCGAATACTCCATTAAAGCCATCCAAGAAGCTGGGTTTGAAGTAGAGGATTTAGGTACAGATACCGCTATGTGGGACAAAGTAAAAGCTACCGACCTAATGAAAGCTTTTATTGCCTCTAACGGACTGGACAAAATTGAAGCTGTATTAGCCAACAACGATGACATGGCACTAGGTGCTATTGAAGCACTAAAAGCTGAAGGATATAATACTGGCGATGCTTCTAAATTTATTCCTGTGGTAGGCGTTGATGCTACTGCTCCTGCTTTGGAAGCGATGAAAGATGGAAGCCTACTGGGCACCGTATTAAATGATGCTGTAAACCAGGGTGCAGCCACCATTAAAATAGCTGTTGCTGCTGCTCAAGAAAAAGCCATTACCGCTGAAGAAATCGGTTATGAAGTGACTGATGAAAAATATGTTTGGATTCCTTATGTAAAAGTAACTGCGGAAAACTATGCTGACTTTTTAAATTAATCTAAAAAATAAGTTCCATAGGTATGGGAAACAAAAAAAGAAACTTCATGACCTTGGAACTTAATATCAGCGGGGAACCCAATGCATTTGCTTGGGTTCCTCGTGATATTCTGTAAAGACGATGAAGGCATTACACCAAAGGAGGGTACAGGGAAATGGAAGAATATGTTTTGGAAATGAATAACATTACCAAAGAATTTCCCGGTGTGGTAGCGCTGGATAAAGTAAGCCTGAAAGTACGTCCCGGAACAGTGCACGCATTAATGGGAGAAAACGGGGCAGGAAAATCCACCTTGATGAAATGTTTGTTCGGCATTTATCAGGAAGAGCAGGGGGAAGTAATTTTAGGGGGAACACCTCAAAAAATCAAGTCCTCCAAACAGGCCTTGGATTTAGGCATTTCCATGATACATCAGGAGTTACACCCTATTCGATTCCGCCCTGTGATGGAAAACATTTGGCTGGGAAGGTTTCCGAAGAATGGTTTTATGGTTAACCATAAAACCATGGAGGAGATGACCAGACCACTCTTAAAAGAAGTAGGGCTGGATATTTCACCCAAAACCATTGCCGGAGAACTATCTGCCTCCGGTTTACAATTGGTAGAAATTGCCAAAGCCATTAGTTATAATTCTAAAATTATTATCATGGATGAACCCACTTCTTCCCTAACAGAAACAGAGGTAGAACATCTTTTTACTATTATAAATAAACTTCGTAGCGAGGGTAGGTCAATCATCTATATTTCCCATAAAATGGAGGAAATTCTACAGATTTCAGACGAAGTTAGTATTATGCGAGATGGAAAAAACGTAGGGACCTGGCATGCTAATGAGTTAACGACGGATTTAATTATTAGTCGCATGGTAGGTAGAGATTTGACTGAACGATTTCCCCCAAAAACCTATCAACCCAGCAAAAAAGTAATGATGAAAGTGGAAGACCTTACAGCCAGTACACCTCGCTCTTTTCATGATATAAGCTTTGAACTATATCAAGGGGAGATATTGGGGATTGGCGGCTTAGTGGGAGCCCAGCGTACCGAACTGGTGGAAGCTTTGTTTGGGCTACGTGGCATAGAAAAAGGGGTAGTGTATAAAAATGGCCTTATAATAAAAAACGACAATGTTCGTAAAGCCAAAAAGAACCATATGGCACTTCTAACCGAAGAACGGCGTGCTACAGGCGTATTTGGAATATTACCAGTACTGGAAAATACCGTGATTGCCAACCAAAAAAAATATACTGTTGGTGGCGTGGTAAATGGACATGCTTCTTATAAGGCGGCTTCTGGTGCCTGTAAACAGCTTAATGTAAAAACCCCCTCTATGCACACTTTAATGGAAAACCTTTCAGGAGGCAACCAACAAAAGGTGTTGTTTGCTCGCTGGCTTTTAACCAATCCGGATATTTTGATTTTAGATGAACCCACCCGGGGGATTGATGTAGGGGCAAAGTTTGAAATATATACGATTATGCATACATTAATTGAGCAGGGGAAAAGCATTATTATGATTTCTTCAGAAATGCCGGAATTAATTGGCATGTCCGATAGGATTATGGTGATGAGCGAAGGCCGGATTACTGGTATTTTAGAAAATAAAGAACAGTTTGATCAGGTTGAGATTATGCGGTTGGCTACAAAATTTGAAAATCATGCGGAGGTGCACCAATGAAAAAAGAAGTTTCCATATCCAGAAAAATATATAGTATTGCCTTTGCGGCACTTGGCTTACTATTGGTTGCTGTAGGAGTGATCTTTCGAAATGCACCCAAAAAAGTCGTATATGATCTGCCGGTGTTGGTAGCATTTATTGGTTTAGCAGTAATAATTTATGGTGGAGTACAGTTTTTGCGTAGAAAAGCCCTTGGTGAAACTGTAGCATTTTCTCTAAAAAAGACCTTGGCCTTTTTCTTAGATAATGCCATTATATTTGCCCTATTGGTGCTAATTGTAGCGATTTGTATATTAAACCCGAACTTCATGCAAATTCGTGTGGTGTTGGATATATTGACCCAATCTTCTCCCAGGCTGGTGATTGCCCTTGGAATTTGTTTTGCTTTAATCATTGGTGGTACAGACTTATCTGCTGGGCGTATGGTAGGTATGGCAGCGGTAGTGACCACCTCCATGTTGCAAACAGCGGAATATGGCAACCGTTTTTTTCCGAACCTTGGTCCTATGAATATTATTATTCCTATTTTAATTGCCATATTTGCCTGTATGCTCTTTGGCATGATTAATGGATTTTTAGTAGCTAAATTCAATATGCATCCTTTTATTGCCACATTGGCGGTACAAGTAATTGTATATGGTGTTTGCTCTCTCTACTTTGACATGCCTCCCAATAATTCTCAACCGATTGGTGGGGTACGTCCAGATTTTATTTTTCTTGGACAACATAAAATTGCTTTTCCCGGTTTTTCCAACTTTTTGAACAATTTTTTCAATACAAAGTTTAACGGTTTATCTATTCTCATTCCCATTGCCGGGATTATTGCTTTGGCCATATGGTTTGTATTGAACAAAACAGTATTTGGGAAAAACGTATATGCTATTGGCGGCAATAAAGAGGCTGCTATTGTATCTGGTGTTAATGTGTTTGTGACGATTATGTTTGTGTTCATTGTGGGCGCTGCGATGTATGGTGTAGGCGGGGTATTGGAAGCGGCACGTACAGCAGGGGCAACCAACAACTACGGGGTG
>CAZEIB010000091.1:0-8355 GCA_964511785.1 uncultured Oscillospiraceae bacterium | reverse complement strand
GAAATTCTCTTGGGCTATTTCTTTTTGGTGCACTTCAGTTTACAATCTACCAAATCTTTTTTTGTAGCAATTTAAAGCAACCTGTTGTATGATAAGAGATATTAATAACCGTGAGGTGTGCTATGAAAAAAGATCGTATTGTGTATATTGATGCCCTTCGAATTATCGCTTCGTTTTTTGTGATGGTCATTCATGTAAGTGCCTTGTATTTGTATAAAAATATTGGTTCGGCTTCTTGGCAGATGTCAAATTTTTTAGATGCTTTTTCAAGAAGTGCCGTTCCTCTTTTTTTAATGATTTCAGGGGGATTTACTTTATCAAGGCCAGAAACTGAAAATCTCAAAGCCCTTTTTACTAAACGTTTGCCTGCTTTACTGGTTCCCACTTTCATTTGGTCCCTACTTTTTGCCTTGATAAACCATACCTTACTCCCTCAGGTTTATTCTTTAGAAGATATGTACAGGCAGTTATCTTCCTTCTGGTATCAACGTTCCAGCACACATTTAGGCTTTATGTATACCTTAATTGCCATTACTCTTATTTCTCCCTTTTTATATTACATTACTAAAAGTGCTTCTAAATCTATTCAAAAGTATGCTATGGTTTGGGGGATTATTGCCTTTGTACTTCCTGTTACGCTAAAATGTTTCGGGCTCTCTTTTCCCTTAAATACTTACTTTCCTTTTATTTTTTCCGGATATATTCTTTACTATTTTTTAGGCTATTTTCTTTTGCACAAAAAAATTTCTCTTCCAAAAACCCTTTCCCTTCTATGCTTTGTATTGCTGGGCATTGCTATTACCCTTGCCACTTCCTTCGTTTCTATAGGGAAAAATGAATTTGTCGGAGATTTTTATGAATATATGACCTTGCCTGTCCTTCTCGCCTCTTTTTTTCTTTACCAGTTTGTAAAACAGCTTCCTTTCAAGGATCCTAAAGAGAGTAAGCTTTCTTTGTTCATTACCAAATTAGGTTCTTTATCCGGTGGAGCTTATTTTGTGCATATGTTTTTTGTTATTATTTTTCACACCACCTGGTATTATAGCAAAACCTTCAAATTTTCCATTATTGCCCTGCCCCTTATTTTTATTGCTTCTTATGGATTTTCTTTTATTGTAAGTCAAATTCCTGTTTTACGGTTTTTGCTGTTAGGCATCCGTAAGAACCCCTTGAAAAAATAAATAAAAAAATTTTGATAATAGAAGTTTTTTCTATTCTTTTATTTTCTCTACTCCTTTATTTTCTCTATTCTTCTTTTTTTCGATAAGAAACCTCCTTTCAAATTGTCACAACTTTACGTTATTTTTTTCTTTCTATTTCTCTTTTTTCCTGAAAAACAGCCAAAAACTTTCGTTCTTTCCATTATTCTTCTTCCTTTGTTTTGTATATAAATGACAAATTTGTCTT
This sequence comes from uncultured Oscillospiraceae bacterium, assembly GCA_964511785.1. GTDB lineage: Bacteria > Bacillota > Clostridia > Christensenellales > Aristaeellaceae > CAYFQH01. Next base: position 6,948 of record CAZEIB010000091.1, on the reverse strand, counting down.
TTTTTATGATAATAATTGCTTTTTTATGTGCAATATGTTAGACTTTAGTCATTATTTATAGGCTAATTTTACAAGATCCTTTTCTTTTGTTTTTATGGCTATAAACACAGCCAATTGCTGTGATTATATATTATAAAGGAGGAAACTTCATGCGTAAAACCTTATCTCTATTGCTGGCACTTTGCTTGGTTATAGGCCTTGTTCCTATGGCTTTTGCCGAAGAAATGACAGCTGTAAACACCCCCAGGTCTCAAACCTTAATTGTTGAGGCCCAATCTGCTGCCAGCTCTACAGCCGGCCAGTTTAACCCTTGGATGAACGGTACTCAAAACGGTTTTGGTATCCATCAATTATTATGGTCTCATTTATACGAAATTGATACTGTAAAAGGGGAACAATATCCCGCTTTAGCCTCTGGTTTCCCAGAGCAAAACGAAGGATATACTGAGCATACTATTCCTATTCGTGAAGGAATTGCTTGGTCTGACGGAGAACCCTTTGGAGCCAAAGACGTAGTTTACACCCTACAAACCATTATGTCTAACCCCGACGCTCCTTCTCATTCTTACTTAAACCAAGTATTTGAAAAGGTAGAATTATTGGAAGACTACAAACTAAAAATCACTACGAAAGAAGCTTTCCCATTAATGGCCGAAACCCTTGGGGTTACTATTTGGGGCAATGACTTCCGTATTGTACCTGAACACATTTATTCCAAGCAAGAGGACCCTACTAAATTTAAAGACTCCAACCCCGTTGTTATTGGGCCTTATACTGTAAACAGTTACGATGAATTAGGCAACTGGATTCTTTATGAAAAGAGAGCTGATTGGGATAAAACTGAAGTAGGTATTTTAGTTGGCGAACCTAAGCCTCAATATATCTGGTTCCGTTACTTAGGAGACAACACCTCCCGTACCATGGCCATGATTAACAACGAAGTAGATATTTTATGTGAAGTATCTCCTGAAGACTGGGACGTTATTCATGCTGCTAACCCAAATACCAGTATGTGGTATGAAGAATATCCCTTTGCCCTATCTGATGATCCTTGTTCTAAAGGGATTGCTTTTAACAGCGCCAAAGCACCTTTTGATAACAAAGATTTCCGCTGGGCCCTTACTTTAATTTTAGATTTCACCCAGGTTTCCTTAGATGTATTTAACGGTGTAGGCCGTGCCAGCGTACTGCAAGTGCCTGCCACTGCTGCTATGCAAGAATTGTATTATAAACCTATGGAAGAATGGTTAGAAAACTTTGAATTAGAACCCGGCTACAAACCCTTTAATACCAATTATGCCCAAGATATGGCTGCTATTTTACGGGAACAAGGTATTGAATTGCCTGAAGATGAAGCAGCTTTAGAAGATATTTTCGGTATTGGTTGGTGGAAACAAGACTTGGAAAAAGCTGAAGAACTACTGATTAAAGCCGGTTTAGAAAAGAAAGATGACGGCTGGTACTATGAAGGAAATAAATTCTCCTTTATGGTAAACGTATTGGCTGATGCTGAAGTACAAGCTTACCGCAGTGCTGAAACTGCTGTTGACCAATGGAAAAAATTCGGTTTAGATGTAGAGCTTAGAAAAATGATTTCTGCTGAATTCTCCAACTCCGAATCTACTGGAGAATTTGAAGTTGGCGGATACTGGCCAAGTTGCGGAATTATCCGTAATATTTACAAGCAATTTAGTGGCTGGGATAACCGTTTGATTAAACCTATTGGTGAATTATCTACCGGCGGTAACGGTGAGAGATGGGACAACCAAGTAGTAACTGATTTACTAATTGAACTTTCTTCTTTAACTTCCGAGACGGATCGTTCTTATGAGATCGGTCAAGAAATTTTACAAGAATTTGTAAGAGAAATGCCCTTTATCGGTTTCCACTCCGGTGTTAAATATGTACCTACCAACGCTACTTACTGGACCAATTACCCCTCTTCTGAAAATATGTACAATGGGCCTTGGTGGTGGTGGAGCGTATTTAAGTACATGACTCCTCATTTTGAACCTATTCAAAAGTAAGTTTTAGTAAATTCATACTAAAATAGACCTGAGTCTTTCTCGCCGCTACAGGCGGCGAGAAAGATTTCATTTTTAAGCAATTATTGTAAAAAGGAGTGCTACCCATGAAATTTTGGAAGTTTTTCGGTTTACGATTAGTAACATGGGCAATGGTCATCCTTATCGGGGTCACCTTTATTTTCTTTATTCCTCGTATGTTTCCCTCTGACCCGGTGGAAGCCATGATTTCTCAAATGACTGCCAGATCTGGTTCGATGGATGCTGTGCAAGTAGAAGCTACAAGGCAACAATTACGTCGCCAGTTTGGATTAGAGGGTTCCCTATGGGAACAGTACAAGTCCTTTTTATGGAATGGATTGCTTCATTTTGATTTTGGACCCTCGCTAATGAATTATCCGACTCCGGTAGGAGAGATTGTATCTAAATATTTGCCTTTTACTGTAGGGCTTTCGCTGTTTTCTACGGTGATTGCCTGGATTATTGGTAACTTTATCGGCCTTCTTGCCGGTTTTAGAAAAAATAAAACCTCTTCAAAAATATTAGAAGGCATTGCTATTACCATTTATCCCATCCCTTATTTTATTGTTGCATTGGTATTGCAAATTTTCTTTTGTTTTATATTAGGTTGGTTTCCTATTCAAACCACCATTATTATGGGACAGACTCCACAACTGTTTTGGAGTTCCCTACTTAGAAGCTCCATCTTACCCGCTGTTTCCCTATTGTTAGTAGGAACCGGATGGTGGATTATATCTATGAAATCTTTAGCAGGTACCATTGCAGAGGAAGACTTTGTAATGTATGCCCGTTTAAGAGGAATACCTGAAGGGAAAATTGGAGTAAAATATGTTTTGCGCAACTCTATTATTACCCAAGTAACTGCTTTAGCTTTAAGTATTGGTAACGTGTTTAACGGGGCCATTATGACAGAAATTATTTTTAGTTACCCTGGCATAGGAAAGCTTATGCAACAGGCAATTTTGCAATCTGACTATAATTTGATTTTAGGTACTATTACCATTTCGATTGTAGCCATTGCCACAGCCACTTTAGTTGCTGATCTTATCTATCCCTTTATCGATCCACGAATTCGCTACAGTTAGAAAGGAGGAAATAAAAATGAAAAAGCTTTGGAAACATACAAATATGCGTTTTAAAACTGGTTTAATCATTACCCTTATTTTCCTCATTCTCGGCTTCATTGTGCCACTTTTCCCTCATACCAACCCTGTATTATTCAATACTTTTAAAAAAGACCTGCTTCCTAACGCCACCAACTGGTTAGGCACTACTGCAAGAGGACAGGATATTTTTTGGTTATTGATAGAATCTATCCGAAATTCCCTTATTATTGGGCTTTTGGTAGCTTTAATCGGTACAGTGGTAGGGGTGTTTGTTGGCCTTTTGGCAGGATTTAGCGGTGGATTTTTAGATCGCCTTTTAATGATTATTACCGATACCTTTGTGGTCGTTCCCTCTCTTCCTATTTTAATTTTGATGACCTCTCTTATGAAGGGTGGTGCCACTACAGTAATCATGGCTCTCACTTTAGCCGCTTTTGCCTGGGCCTGGCCCTCAAGGCAAATTCGCTCTATGGCCCTTACTTTAAGAGAGCGTGACTTTATTAGTACGGCCTGGTTCTCCGGAGAAAGTACCATTCAAGTGGTTATAACGGAAATCCTTCCTTTTGTATTCACTTGGTCTTTATCAAACTTTATGAATGCTACCTTGTCTGCTATTGCCTCTGAATCTGCTTTGGCGGTACTAGGTCTCTCCCCTGCAAGTTTGCCTACTTTAGGAAACATGATTCAATGGGCCAGAGACTTTAACGCCATTTTAGCCCGCAAATGGTTTTGGATCGGTTCGCCCATTGTAGCAACCATGCTATTATTTATAGGATTATTCCTGCTAATTACCGGATATAATGATTATGTAGCAATGAAAAGGGGGCGCCTATAATGTTAAGAACTGAAAACTTGTCTGCTTCCTATCAAACCATTGATGGCGATGTACATGTAGTAAACAATGTTTCTTTTACAATAAACGATAATGAAATTTTTGGTATTGCAGGGGAATCCGGTTGCGGAAAGTCCACTTTACTTAAAACCCTTTATGATATTATTGAATTTCCTTTAAAGGTAGACCAGGGTAAAGTAGTGATTAGCGGCGAGAAAAAAGGAAAACCTTTTACTTTTCAAACGGGAGAGATACGTAGCAGTTGGTGGAATCATATTTCTTATATTCCCCAAGCGGCTCAAAGTGTGTTAAATCCCATTACCCGATTAAAGTCGCAATTTTTGGATTCCATACCTAAAGAGGACCGAAAAAATGAAACAGAAAAAGAAACCATTGCAAGAGTTGCTAAATACCTTGAAGATCTTTCTCTTTCCCCTGATGTGTTAGACGCCTTTCCTTTTCAGTTGTCCGGAGGGATGAGACAGCGAGCCATTATTGCTTTGGCTACCTTTATGTCTCCAAATTTAATTTTGGCCGACGAACCTACCACTGCTTTGGACGTTGTAGTGCAAAGAGGGATTTTAATGATGCTGATGAGATTACAAAAGCAATTGAAAAATACCCTGGTGGTAGTAAGCCACGATATGGGAGTTCACTACCAAATTACCGATCGAATGGGAATTATGTATTCCGGTAGCTTTATTGAACTGGGAGATACGAAAACTATTTTTGAAAATCCAAGCCATCCCTATACTCAAATGCTCATTGGTGCATTGCCCAAGGTAGGAGATAAAAGCCAAAAGGTAGGGATTCCCGGAAAGCCACCCTCTTTAAAAAATCCTCCTCCCGGTTGTAGGTTTGCCCCTAGATGCCCTAAAGCTGCTGCCCATTGTTCAAAGGAGGTTCCTCCCTTTATTGAGGTATTTCCGGGACACTTTGTTGCTTGCCACTTTGTAAAACCGGAGGTGGAAAACTATGGCTAATTTATTAGAAGTAAAAAATGTCAGCAAAATTTTTCGTATAGGAAACATGTTGACAGGAAAAAAACTGGTAGCTGTAGATGATGTATCTTTAACGATTTCAGATGAAAAGCCAGTCATCTTATCCATTGTTGGAGAATCCGGTTGCGGAAAATCTACCCTATGTAAAATGATTTTACGTTTACTGGATACTGATGGTGGAGATATTGTAATGGACGGCAGGGCCTATTCCAACAAAAGAGGTTTTGACAAAAAGCAATTTAAATTAGATATGCAACCTATTTTCCAAAATCCTTTTGAAGCTTTTTCTTCTCGAAAAACTGTAGATACTTACTTATATAATACTGCCCTTCGCCTAGGTATTTGTAAAAACCGCCAAGAAGCCACTGCCCATATTGATAAAACTTTACATAGTGTTGGCCTTTCTTTGGAAACTGTAAAAGGAAAATATCCTAATCAATTTTCAGGTGGTGAATTACAACGGGTTTCTATTGCAAGGGCCCTTATTACAAGGCCTAAAATTATTGTTGCCGATGAACCTGTTGCTATGATAGATGCTTCTATGAAAATGAACATTGTAAACCTGTTTAAAGACCTGCGGGATGAATATAATGTTTCTTTCATCTATATTACCCACGATTTATCTACGGCTTACTACGTTTCTGACTATGTGGCTACTTTATATAGGGGAAGTTTAATTGAATACGGTCCTGCAAAAAGTTTGCTGGAAAACCCTGCTCATCCTTATACAGAGCTATTAATGGACTCTGTTCCCCGTGTAGGGGACAAATGGGAGGAAGAGATTGCTCTTCCCGATATGGAAGATAAAGAATATTCTATTACCTATTGCAAGTTTGCCCCTCGCTGTGCTTATGCAACAGACCAGTGCAGGAAGACTCGTCCACCAATGACAGACTTAGAAGGAAATCGATCTGTGCTGTGCTACTATCCTCTTATTCAAGATCAATAACTTTATAGAAAAGAAACCTTTTTATCTTATTTCAAAAAGGTTTCTTTTCTGCCTTTGATTATTTACTGTATTGTGAGGCTTATTATGAAAAAACATTTTTTTATTCCTTTATTGATGGTTTTTATTCTCTTTACTTCTTCTCTGTCTCCCGTCATGGCAGAGCCTGTTTCTTCTTTAGAAAACACCTCTATCCCTTTGTACGCCTATATCTATGATCCCTGCGGAGGCTGTGCCAGTGCTGATCCCGGGTGTAGAGAATGTTTACAAGTACTTCAAACGGTTGAAACTTTAGGCCAATTATTTAAAGAAGAAATAAAGGATCATAAGGTTCATATTGTCGTTAGAAATATTCTTCATCAAAACTATATGGAAGAATATCAAGAAACCTTTAAAGCCTTTCAGGTTGAAGAAGAGCTTTATCAAAGAGTACCTCAGTATTTTATTGGCCAGCCTGAGTATGGAGAAGTAGTGATTGGCGTAGGTCAAGAGGACTTTTTAGTAGAAGCTTTTCATAAGGTATATAATCAAACTCCAAAGGAAGAAAAAAATTCTGCTAAAAAAGAAAGTATTATTCAAAGAGCCGACGCCATTGAAACCATTGAACCTAACGACAGTGTTCTGCTTTATTTTTACAAGGAAAACTGTCCTTACTGTGTAGAATTGGATCCTCTTTTTTCTGCCCTGCCTAGCCAAATTCCCCTTCATAAGGGTACAGAAAGTTCCTTACGCTTTATCGCTATAGACAAAAACGATCCAAAAGGCCTGGAAATGATTCAGCAATATTATGAATTATTAAAAATTCCAGAGGATCGCCAGTATGTACCTATGATTATTATTGGAGAAAAGGATTTGTTTTTGAAAGAAGAAATTGTTCCCATGTTACTACCTGCCCTTTTTCAAGGGGAAGGAGAAAAAACGCCCCTTTCTTTTCTTTACCAGTAATAAAAAACAAAAAATAGAAGGTCGTGTCAAGTAATGTTCGCAAATTCCGATAGAGAAAGTAGTTAAGCAGCAG
>CAZEIB010000090.1:0-8393 GCA_964511785.1 uncultured Oscillospiraceae bacterium | reverse complement strand
CAAATGAAAAAAATGCTGGCCTTGGTATTTACATTGGTTTTAAGTTTAACCACTTTTACAGCTCTAGCAGAACAATGGGATGAAAGTAAAAACATTTTTATACAAGGAGAGATTGAAGTGTCTGAAGAACAAAAAAACACAGGAAATCCAATTTTTGAAATTAAATTGGAAAATGGGAAAGTATTAAAAGGGGAACTATATCCGCAAACGGCTCCTGAGGCTGTGGGTAACTTTATTGCCTTAGCCAATAGTGGCTATTATGACGGATTGATTTTCCACAGGGTAATTCCCGGCTTTATGATTCAAGGGGGATGCCCTCAAGGAACCGGCACAGGAGGGCCCGGCTGGAATATTAAAGGAGAATTTGTAGCCAACGGGGTAGAAAATCCTATTAAGCATACTTATGGGGTATTAAGTATGGCCCGTAGTATGATGAACGATTCAGCCGGTAGTCAGTTTTTTGTAATGACCAGCGATTCTCCCCATTTAGATGGCAGCTATGCTGCTTTTGGTAAAGTGGAAGAAGGTATGGAAGCTGCTGATGAAATTGTTAACAGCCCCAGAGACAGAAATGACAGACCTAATGAAGAGCAAAAAATGGCCTCAATTAGAGTAGAAACTTTCGGTAAAGAATATCCTTTTACGAAACTACAATAAGGCTTAAAAGGGCAAAGATATTACCTCTTTGCCCTTTTTTATAGGATAATCAATAGGGAAAAACTTAGGCATTACAAAAGAAATTGTAAAAGTACCGGTGAAAATATGGTTTTTCTCTTCCCTTTTAGTGAAAAATTGTGTATAATAAGTAAAAGTAAGCAGAAATAAGCCCTTTGTTTAGGTTTGTTTACGGTGTGGAAAAGGAAATTGCCTACAAAAAGGTAAAAAAAAGCCAAGGTAGGTTGACATTCTTCTATTAATATTCTATACTGGCTTACATAGGAATTTACCCTATTATTTTATCCCAATTTATATCTATTTAAAGGAGTGTCTACAAATGAAAAACGTATTCAAAAGATCATTTGCACTAGTTATGACTTTATGCTTACTGTTTGTATCAGTTGCTGCTTTAGCTGCTGACGACATGACAGCTGTAAAAAGCGCTGAAGTTCTTAACAAGGTGCAAGCCTTAGCTAAAGGTAGCAAAGGTGAAGCTGTTCGCGCACTAACCTATCAATTAAAACAACACGGCTACTTAGAAGTAGTTCCTGGCACTTTTAACGACACTGTTAAAGCTGCTGTACTACGCTTCCAATGGGACAGTGGATTAACTGCCAATGGTGTAGTTGACCAAAAAACCATTAAAGTTTTACTAAGCGGCAAAGGTGCTGTTACCGACAAACCTGTTGAAGAAATCGTACCAGAAAAAGCTCCTGGTCCAGATCAATCAATTGATCCTGATAACGATGCTTACATGGGCAACTTGAAAAAGATTAACACCATCAAAAAAGGTGAAGCTGGCCAAGCTGTTCGTGCATTAACTTATCAATTAAACCACTATGGCTATATTCAATATGTACAAAGCAAATATGACGCTACTGTTGAAGCAGCTGTTCGTCACTTCCAATCTGCTAACGGTTTAGCTAAAGTTGACGGCATTGCCAACCAAGAAGTTGTTCAAAAACTTCTAAGTGGTAAAAACATTGTTGTTTTAGACCAAACTCCTGGCAAAGTTCCTGCACAAGATCCTAATGTACCTGCTACTACTGATAAAGTAGAAGACAAAGCTAAGGATTCCTACGTAGGCAACTTGAAAAAAGTATCCAGCCTAGCTGCTGGTGCTAAAGGCCAAAACGTACGTGCTTTAACCTATTTATTACAACATAAAGGTTATATCGTCTATGTACAAAACAACTATGATGGCCTTGTAAAATCTGCTGTAAGCCGCTTCCAATATAACAATGGTTTAAAAGCTGATGGCGTTGCCAACAAAGCTACCATTGACTTACTATTAAGCGGTAAAGGCTTAGCCAACAAAACTCCTGAACAAAATGTTCAAGAACTTCCAGTTGCTAAACCAGAAGATAAAGATGCAGATAGCTACATGGGTAACCTAAAGAACACCTCTAACCTACAGTTAGGTGCTAAAGGCCAAGTAGTTCGTGCTTTAACTTATCAATTACAAAAAGCTGGCTATATTACTTATGTAACAAACAGCTATAACGAAACCGTTGCTAATGCAGTTTCTGCTTTCCAAGCAGCTAACGGCCTAGGTGTAACTGGTATTGCTAACCAAGTTACCATTACCAGAATCTTAGGAAGCAAATAATCGTTTATTTTAAAGAACCTTACTTATATTAAGTAAGGTTCTTTTTTTGTTCTTGTTTTTTAAAGTATAAATTTGTTGTAGCTTTTAATAGAATGAAATTTATAAAGGGCAACACTGAAAATGGTTATTGAAAAAATGGATAGAAATAAGTTTGCTGTTGATAAAATGGAAGAGTAGACATTATGGAGTGCGCATTTTAAATAGTATGAAAGAAAAGTTGCCTATAGTAAAAGAAGAAGAGAAGAGAGAATTGTGTAAAGGAAGAAAAACTGCTATGATGGATAAATAACACACTAACAAAGGAGAAAACTTATGAGCGACCAATATAACCCACTAAATGAGAATGAGCCTATCGGCAATGGTGAGAGGATAGATAATGAAGTAATAGAAGAAAAACTCACCCCAGAAGAAATAGAGCAACTTGCCCTTGAAGAAAAAGCCCAAGAAGAAAGGGATAGTTTTGTTAATTACATCTATCATCAAACCTCTAATTCAAAAGTAACCGGTGAGAAAAAGTTAAAGCTTTCACCTCCTTCTGGCTTAACTAAAGAGAAAGTAGAAGAATTTTTGGCAGAGATAGGAAAAGAAAATGGACATATAGACTTTGAGGATATTAACAGGATTGAAGGGAAGAAAGATCGATATTTATATGACCTTTCAATTATGACAGTACAATATGCCCAATTAGAAGCCATGCTTGAAGATAAAGATATGTTACATACTATTGCCCAAATTACCCGCTCCGACAGTAAAATGTATCCAAGGCCAACACAGTTTAAAAAATTAAAGGATACCCCCTTTCACTTTACAGAAGATGAAATTTTAGGGGCTATAGCTCGTATGCAATTGGAAAAAGATTATGAAGATATAGGGGTTGTTACAGCTAGCAATGGGGCGCAAGCAACTTATTCTACCTTACATTTAAGCAAAAAATATGCCCAATCTTTAATTGAATATATTGAAGTTGAGGAGCCTAACAACCCATGAAAAAGCACTTGTTTTTAACAGGAGAAAAGCAGGTGGGGAAATCTACTTTGATTGAAAAACTTCTTATAGGAAAAGAGAAGAACTTATGTGGCTTTCAAACAAAGCCCTTGATGATAGGGAAGGAGAAGAAGGGCTATTACTTTTATCAATATAATTTTGGGAAAGAACCTCAAAACAATCCACCTTGTATTATTTCCCTTGGAGAGGATAAAATGGTTGCAGTAAACGAAGTATTTGATACCTTAGGGGTAGAGATACTTCTTACAGGGTTAGAAAATAAAGAGAAGCCGATAATGGTATTAGATGAACTAGGTCGCCTTGAGAAAGGTTGTTCTAATTTTATAAAAGCAGTGGAAAAATGCCTTGATGAGAAAGAACAGATAATAGGAGTGGTACAAAAAGGGGCTAAAACCTACGAAGAAATAATAAAAAAACACCCTCGGGTTCTATTAGTTGAAGTAACCGATAAAAACCGAGAGGATTTATTAAAAGACTTATATAAGGTGTTGTAAGCTACTAACAGTTAGGCAGCTGCAGGAGGATGCTCTTCTTGGGGTTGCTTTTTTGGTTTTACAAAACGGGCAATTTGTACACTAACTTCATACAAAAGCACCATAGGTAGCCCCAGCATCGTTTGAGAAACCACGTCAGGAGGGGTTAAAAAGCCTGCAATAACAGCAATGGCTAAAATAACAAATTTACGGTTTTTAGCCAAAGTTGTATAAGTAACCCATCCTTTACGGGCCATCATATAAATGGCTACAGGCAATTCGAAAACAAAGCCAAAGGGCAATATAAAACTTAATGAAGTATCGAAATACTGTTGAACCGTCCATAGTACTTTTGCAATGTCTTCACTGGTTTCATAAAACAAATCAAGCATCAGCGGAAAGACATAAAGGGTTGCAAACACAACACCTACAATAAAAAGCACAAAGGCAATAAAGAACAGAAGCACGAAAATTTTTTTTTCGTTTGGGTAAAGGGCTGGACTAATAAAAGACCAAATTTGCCACATGATAATTGGCATTGCAGCAATAACGCCAACAATTAAGCAGGCTTTTAGTTTGCTAATAATTCCCTCAGCCAATTGGATGGTAGTAGGTTCGATCCCTCTATTATGTAGGGGAGAGAGAACAAATTGAATAATTGGTTCACTAAAAGCATAAAAAGCAACGACAAAACAAACCAATATAGCCCCAACACTAATAATAAGGGACTTTCGAAAGGCTTGAATATGTTCTGCAAGAACCTGTTTTTTCAGTTCTTTTTCAGTCATCATATTTAAGCCTGTTCGTTTTTATTATCAGTATTGGTAGTGGTGGTTTCAGTTGTGTTTTCTGCATTTTTGTTGTCGTCATCGCCTACTTCTTTTTTAAACTCGCGAATACTTTGGCCTAAAGCTTTACCTACTCCGGCTAATTTTCCACCACCAAATACCACTAAGGCCAATACTAAAATTAAAAGAATTTCTGTTACACCAAATCTCATATTCATTCCTCCTAAGATATTTATAATGATATACACAGTTTTAAATTGCTAAAGCCTATAGCTTTTTTTTAGGCTTTGGCTTTACCAGCTTTTCTACCTCTTTAATTTGTTTATTCAAATCTTTTGTAGTTTCTCTAAGTTCTTTTGTAGGATCTACCTCAGAAATAGTTTTTTCCAAATCTTTTTCCACTTCTTTGAACTCGGTTAAGGCTTCGTCTAGACCAGTTTCTTCTTTAAAATCATTAAACAAAGCTTGCAATGACTTAATTCCTCTAGCCAAGGCACGGGCGACTTTGGGCAAATCCTGAGGGCCTACAACAACAAAAGCCACAATCAAAATGAGTATGATTTCTCCAGCACCTATATTAAACATTTGGCGAAATCGTCACCTCCTTAACAATGTTATTATAGCTTACTTATAGTAAATATGCAACAAAATACACAAAGGCTATTTGTGAAAAAAAGATAAGGATAGGAGAGAAGAATGTAAAAAAAGAGGAATTGAATAAACAATAAATAAACAATTCTTGACAAGAAAGTTTATGATGGTTATAATAAGATTACTTTAAAGTAAAAAATGAAAATATTGCTGTAAGTTCTTATTTAGAACTTGGTTAAATAGCATGTGCGAAAAAAGAGAGGTTGTTATGCAAGAAAGTGCAAATCAGCGGGTAAGGGCGCCCATTAAAGGGCATGGGATGAAGAAAACCTTCTATGAAATCATAGAACCCTATATTTTTTTACTCCCGGCCCTAATTATATTTGGTATATTTTTATACTATCCATTTATTAGAACCATTTATTTAAGTTTTTATTTAACAGATGCACAAGGACTTCCAAAAGTTTTTTGGGGGGTCAAAAATTATACGAAACTTTTTCATTCCAGCGAATTTTGGACGAGCCTAAAAGTGACTTTTCAATTTGTGATTATGGTTGCCTTTGGTGGTTTGGTTGTTGGGATGATTACCAGTTTATTAACAGCAGAAAAATACCCGGGTAATGCTATTGCCTCTGCTACTTATGCTATGCCTATTGCCATTGCATCGGCAGCAGCTTCTATGGCATTTAAAATGGTACTTCACCCAACCAACGGCTTATTAAATATTTTGTTAGGAACCCGTATTAATTGGACAGGAGACCCTAAATGGGCCTTGTTTTCTGTTGCCGGGGTGAGTATATGGTTGGCATCGGGTATTAACTTTATTTTTATTAGTGCAGGATTGCGGAATATTTCCGATGAACTGTATGAAAGTGCTTCCATTGACGGGGCTGGTTATTGGAAAAAGTTTTTACACATTACCCTACCTGGCTTAAGCCCTACCTTATTTTTCCAAATTATTATTAACATTATTAATGCCTTCCAATCCTTTAGCCAAGTTAAGCTTCTTACACAAGGAGGACCGGGAGACGCTACCAATGTAATTGTATATAATATTTTTAAAAATGCTTATGAAAACAATGCTTATGGTACAGCTGCTGCTTTATCGGTAATTCTTTTTGTGATTATTCTTGTAATTACATTGTTCCAATTTAGTATGGAAAAAAGGAGCGTGAATTACTGATGAAAACAAAAAATCCAATTCGTAAGTTTTCAATTAATTTAGGTCGTCTTGCCTTAAACCTTCCTATTATGGCTATTATTTTAATTCCTTTACTATATACCATAGCCATTAGTGTAATGCCCCCAAGTGAAATTTATCAAAACCATTTAATTCCAAGTTCCATTAACTTTAACAACTATATAAATGCCTTTACCAACCCTAACTATGCTTTTGGAAGGTATATATTAAACTCATTTATTGTATCTACTGTTGTAATGCTCGGGCAAATGATAACCTGCTCTATGGCAGCTTTTGCTTTTTCTTTTCTAGAATTTAAAGGAAGAAAAATATTATTTGTACTGATTTTGGCTACTATGATGGTGCCGGGAGAAGCTACAATTATTGCCAACTACTTAACCATAAGTGGCTGGGGATGGACGGATACCTACCGTGGGTTAATTGTTCCTTATCTAACCTCTGCAATGGGAATTTTCCTTCTTCGTCAAAACTATTTGACTTTTGCAAAGGAATTACATGAAGCGGCAAAGCTGGATGGCTGCACCAATTGGCGTTTTTTGTTTTCCATTGTATTACCTCTATCAAGGCCTGCCCTTGGTGCCTTGGGAGCTTATGTATTTTTGAATACTTGGAACCAATATATGTGGCCTTTATTGGTCACCAATAGCACCCAATACCGTACTGTACAAATTGGTATTTCCATGTTATATGACGTAGATGCCCAAGCATTAGGATTAATGATGGCAGGAGTTATTATTGTAATTGTTCCTTCCTTATCTATCTTTATATTTATGCAAAAGCAATTGATTAACGGTTTAATGGCCGGCGCCGTAAAAGGCTAAAAATGTATTGAATACACGAGCAATGTGTATTTAAATAAAAACAAAAAGGAGAAACACATATGAAAAAACTTTTGGCAACCCTTCTTTCAGTAATCATGCTCTTTACCTTAGGCTTAGGGGCATTGGCTGAAGCTCCGGTAGAAATTACTTTCTGGCACTCCATGGGTGGAGTAAACGGAGAAGCAATTAGCAAAATGGTTGAAGACTTTAACGTAGCCAACGAAGGCAAAATTAAAGTAACCGTTGAATTCCAAGGAAACTATGACGAAACAGTAACAAAAATTAAAGCAGCCGGCGCAGGTGCTCTTCCTGTTGATGTAGTACAAATTTACGACATCGGAAGCCGTTTTATGATTGACAGTGGCTGGGTAAAACCTATTCAAGATTTTGTTGATGCCCAAAATTATGATTTATCACAAATTGAACCTAACTTAGCCGCATATTACACCATTGATGGTAAATTATACTCTATGCCTTTTAACAGCTCTACCCCCTTAATGTATTATAACAAGGATGCTTTTAAGGAAGCTGGTTTAGACCCTGAAGCTCCTCCAACAAATTTTGAAGAAATTTTTGAAGTTGCAAAAAAATTAGAGAAAAAAGACGATAACGGTAAAATTACCCAATATGGTTTCGGTATGGGTAACTATGGTTGGTTTTTTGAACAATGGGTAGGAAAACAAGGGAAACATTATGTTGACAACAACAATGGCCGTGGTGCCGATCCTGCAACAAAAGTTGTTTTTGATGAAAATGGCGCAGGTGCTGATATTTTAGGCATATGGAAAAAAATGTTTGACGAAGGAGTATTTGAATACCTTGGTCAAGGCAATGACGGTGCAAAACAAGCCTTTATTTCTGGCGATATTGCTATCACCTTAGAATCTACAGCAGCCCTTAAGTCTTTATTACAAAACGTAGGGGATTCTTTCGAACTTGGAACTGGATATTTCCCAAGCATTAATGCAGATGATAAAGGTGGAGTATCTATTGGTGGCGGTTCATTGTGGGCCTTAGCAACTGGAGACGAAGTAAGAGAAATATATCATGGCAGTAATTGATTACTCTAAATATCAAATCTTGTTATTCCCTGATACTAAGAAAGTTCAGGGCCTTCAAACAGGAGATATTGTGCGCCGCCAATATTTTGACGGCACTAATATTATATATTCTCTTATGGCCGTCTTAGATTACGGTGTAGAGAGAAAACAGAATCCCGAAACCTCACGTTACGAGGAACGCCCATAT
>CAZEIB010000089.1:0-8428 GCA_964511785.1 uncultured Oscillospiraceae bacterium | reverse complement strand
ATTTAAAATGAAGGCGTCTTGTCGCCTTCATTCATCCCACGCTTTTAAGGGGAGGTTCTTTTCTATTTTTAATTTTCTTTGCGCAAACTTTGAATTAGTACTGCAGCAATAATAATTCCGCCACTAATGGCATTGTTTAAAAAAGTTGGTACATTTAGGGCTAATAAAATATTATTAATAATTTTAAACATCAACACCCCAAGAAAGGTACCGATAATTTTCCCTCTACCTCCATTCATAGAGGTACCACCTATGGCTACAGCAGCAATGGCATCCATTTCTACCAAATTACCTGCAGAAGCTGCGGCTACAGCCATAACCCTGGAAGAGTAAATCCAACTGGCAAAACCGCATAATAAGCCAGTAATGGCAAAAACAGCAATTTTTATAAAGGATACATTAACGCCTGCAAGCCGTGCAGCCTTTTCATTACTACCAACAGCATAAATGTGTTTACCTAATTTGGTACTGCGCATAATAATACCAAACACAATAGCCAAGGCAATAAACATTAACATAGGATAGGGGAGTTTTAAACCAAATATATGAAGACTACCGGAAGCAATTTGGCTAAAAGACTTGTATAAATCCGTATTGGCAGGAATAGTAAAGGGTCCTCCTTGACCAATATGATTAATAATAGAACGACAGATAATTTGCACAGCCAAAGTAGCAATCATGGGAGGCATTTTTCCTTTGGAAACCAGTAATCCGTTAACAGTACCAATGGCAAGGCCTAAACCTAAGCAGCTTAAAAGCATAATAAAAATACTACCGGTTGCATTAAGCACTTCCATAGATAGACCTGAAATAATGGCCAATTGAGCTCCAACAGAAATGTCAATCATTCCTGTACAAATAACCATGGTCATTCCTAAGGCGATAATACCTACATGGGCACTTTGTACAAAAATATTGGTAATGTTATACCAATTAAAAAACTTGTTATTTACAATATAAGCCAAAAGAACAAGGGCAATAAAGGAAAGCCAATAACTATAATCGGATAGAATTTTTTTAAAAAACAAAGATTCTTTATTTGGGTTTTTCATTGTAAGTCCTCCAAATTGGCGCCGGTGGAATAATGCATAATGGCTTGCTCTGAAAGCTCATTTCGGCTGAGGATGGCATTAATTTTTCCTTGATACAACACAATGCATCGATCGGCAACTTTATATATTTCCGGAAATTCAGAACTGAATACAATAATGGCTTTTCCGGCCTTAGCAAGTTCTAATATTAAATGATAAATTTCAAACTTTGAGCCGATGTCAATCCCCTGAGTGGGATTATCAAAAAGCAATACATTGCTATCGGTTTCCAACCATCGAGCTAAAATGACCTTTTGTTGATTACCGCCGGATAAAGAGGTAATAGGATTATAGGGATGATTGGTTTTAATAGATAACAGGGCTTTCTGTTTATTAAAACGGTTTAATTCTTTTTTAGGATGAATAAGCTGATAAAAAGGAAGTTTGGTATTGTAAAAACCCATAGAAAGATTATCAACAATGGATAAATCTGTTAATATACCACGCTCTTTACGGTTTCTGGGCACCATGGCAAGGCCTTTTTTCATACGGGCAAGAATTTTCTTTTTTGAAAGATTATCTTTTCCTAATAAAATATTTCCAGTGCTGGGAATAGCACCAAAAAGCGCATCAACTAAAGTGTCTCTACCAGAATTCTGTAGCCCCGTAATAGCAAGAATTTCACCTTGATGAAGGGTGAAAGAAACATTGTGGAAGCCATTGCCTGAAAGATTTTCTACTTTTAAGGAGATTTGATCTATACTGGTGTTGTCTTTATGGTGAAGAGAATCATCGTCCAAACTCTTTCCAATCATCATTTGGGTAATTTCTTCTTTTGTGGTATTTTTTATTTCCCCATGGGCTACATAACGGCCATCACGAAGAACATAGTAACTGTCACAAATTTCAAAAATTTCCGGCATTTTATGGGAGATATAAATAAAACCAACATCTTCTTCTTTTAGCTGTCTCATTAAGGTAAACAAAGTGTTTATTTCGTGGTCTGCCAATGCGGTAGTAGGTTCATCCATAATAATTAAACAACATTCATCTAAAAGAGCGCGGGCAATTTCAACCAATTGTTTTTCACTGGTTTGCAAATCTCCTGCCAATTGATAAGGATTAATGTTTACTTGCATTTTTTGAAAAACGGCTGAGGCCCTTTTAACCATTTCCTTTTTTTGCAAAAGCTTAAGACCTTTGGTTAATTCTTGAGCCAGAAACATGTTTTCATATACAGTAAGGTCGTTGCATAAGCTTAACTCTTGATGAATAAAGCGAACACCCGCTTTAGAAGCATGTAGGGTATTGGAAAACTTTATAGAAGTATTGTCAAAAAAAAGGCTTCCCTTAGTAGGAGGGAAAACTCCACCTAAAATATTCATTAAGGTAGATTTTCCCGCTCCATTTTCACCAAGTAAGCCTAAAATTTGACCTGAAAAAATGTCAATGGTCACATGATCTACTGCACGAACAGGGCCAAAATCCATTACAATGTCCTTCATTGTGATGTGCATGAAATCATCCTTTGCAAAAAAAATAAAGATTTAAGAATCCGGCCTTCTGGCCGGATTCTTAAATACATCATTATTAATCTAAGCTGTAGCGCTCAGCGTAATCAGTACCGCCTCGGTATTCTTCCACATTGGTTTTATCAATTTGATAAGTGGGAATTAAAAACAATTGTCCGTTAATTTCTTGGTCTTGGTAGGTTTCGCCTTTGGCAGCAGCAATACCTAAACGAACAGCTTCTCTAGCCATGGAAGGGCTAAAGTTGTAGGTAACAAAATCAATTTCTCTATTATCATAATTGTCTAATGATTCTCTTCTACCACTAACACCGGTAATAAAGCGAATGTTTTGTTCTCCTGTGAAGTTATCTAAAGCCAAGGTAATTCCATCAACAATTTCGTCGTCATGGGTAATAATAAAATCTAAATCAGCTACTTCTTTGGCATCTGTAGTACTTAACCAGCCTTCCATTTGTTCTTGAGATTTGGAGTTAGACCAATCTGTTTGAAAAGCTTCACGAATTTGTACAAATTGATCTTTATAATCAGAAGCTTCCAATACTTCAAGCATGCCTTGGGTACGTTGAATAGATACAGTAGAGCTGTCGCCGATAAATAATAAGTATTGCAGGTTTTCACCTTTTTCTAACTCTTCTTTGAAGGTTTCAAGTAAATGAGCTCCCATTAAACGACCAATTTCTTCATTATCGCCCATAATTTCAGCAGATAGGCCTTCAAACTCAGGAATCAATCTGTCGTAAATAACCAGCTTTACACCGGCATCTACAATTTTTTGCGCTGTATTACGCAATTGTTCTCCTTCTAAGGGCCATAATACAATGGCATCCGGACCCCAAGCTAAAATATTTTCAATTTTTTCTATTTGAATAGCCGCTTCGCCGCCTACTTCAAATTTGAACTCAATACCGTTTTCAGCTTGTTGCTTTTCAAGTTCTGCACGAATGTGGGCAACACTTTCGCCTGTGAAACCATGGTCGGCATCGGGAGAAACTACACCGATTTTCACTGTTTCAGCAGTGGCAACAGTAAAAGAAAGAACCATTATTAAACCTAAAACTAAAGAAATAAACCTTTTCATAACCAGCCCTCCACAATTATCATTCATCTATCTATATACTTTATAGTATAGATTTTTAGGGTAAGAAAAAATTTTATATTACGAATAAAAGATAGCATTTTATACTAGTTTTGTCAATTTGAAATCCAGCTAAAAACAAGAGAGTTTATAGCATGATAATAGAAATAAAATAGATAATTTAACATCTACTAAATAAAAAAAAACCGCCATAACAGGCGGTTTTTTTTGTGGAGCCACCGATGGGAATCGAACCCATTACCTCATCCTTACCAAGGATGCGCTCTACCTAGTGAGCTACGGCGGCAATTGCTGTTTAAAAACACAACAAAACTATTGTACCGTAAGATTGAAAATAAAGCAACAACTTTTTAAAAAAACAGAACCTTACGTCCTATAGGGAAAAATTAAAAGAGAAGAATATAAAAAGAAATAAAGACCGTCACCAACTCTTCACAAAACCAACAATTGTTCCAAACAATTCCCTGCTAATCTAAATAAGAAATAAACATTAGGAGGAGCTTATGGGTACAAAAACTAAAAAAACGGTAAAATACTTTTTTCTTTTATTAACAATAGGAATGATTGGCTTTGGAGGAGTTTATTTTTATAATGGGAAAATTGCCGAGGGAATGGAAGAAACAAAAAGTTACTTATCAACCCAAACCCAAACAGGGGAAATTGAAAAAAATGTTTCTGGAACTGGTAGCCTCAGTATGTCTACAACAGATAAGATGTTGGCCAATTTTCCAATTTCCATTGAAGAAAAATATGTGAAAAACGGAAGCCAAGTTGTTAAAGGGGATAACTTATTAAGAATAAATAAAGAAGCACTAAAAGAAACAATAGAAAACCTACAAAGTGAGCTAGAAGAAAACACACAAAAAATCATTAATGTGGGAGGCAATTACGCTCACAACCAAAAAATTAAGGCTACTGCAAAGGGTAGAATAAAAGAACTGTACGGGGAAGTGGGTGATCAACTAGAAAAAATAATGGACTTACATAATGGTATTGCCCTTCTTTCTTTAGATGGGAAAATGAATATATCCATTAAAAATCAAGGCTATGATTTAAGTTTGGGGGATACAGTTAGTATAAAAAGGAATAACGATACTTATGTTGGAGAAGTGGAGAAAATAGATGGGGAAGAAATTACTATTCTTTTTTCTGATAAATATGTATTGGAAGGTGAAGAAGTTACAGTACATTTAAATGGTGAAGAAATTGCTACCGCCCAGGCAAAAATTAATATGCCTTTTGTTGTCAACAATAGCAACCAAGGAAGAATCAGTGAAGTTTCTCTTGAAGTTAACAACACTGTTACAACTAATAGCACTTTATATCAAACAGGCCAGGTGCCAATTCCTAAGGAGTACGATGAATTAATAGAAAAACAAAACACTTTAGAAGAGACCTTGGAACAGGCAAAAGGGTTGTTGGACACGGAAACAATTGTTTCTGATTATGAGGGAGTCATTGAAAGCATTTCTGATATTGGGGAGGAAATAGAAAAAGGAGAAGCCATTGTCAGCATTTACACAGGAAATGAAAAAGAAATGGAAGTAAGTATTGATGAACTTGATATTACCAATGTGAAAACAGGACAAAAGGTAAGTATAAAAATGGATGCGATGACTGATAAGTTATACGAGGGAACTGTAGATTATATTTCTCAGATAGGAACAAATGCCAATGGGGTGACAACTTATGCTGTTACAGTACAGGTGTATGGTGATGAAAACTTAAAACTTGGTATGAACGGCACTGCAACCATTCAGATAGAAACAGCAAAAAACATATTGGTATTACCTGTGGAGGCCCTTAATGATTTAGGAAACAATCAATTTGTTTGGCTAAAAGATGAATCGGCTCAAGGAGAAGAAAGCAACCTTCCAGGGATTATGACCTATGTTACTACCGGTTTATCCGACGGAAGTAAGGTTGAAATCACTTCCGGCCTTGAAGAAGGGGACGAAGTAATCATTGTAAAAGGTGAAAATCAAAAAGAGGATACGGGAATTGCACCAATGGCAATGATGGATAGTATGGGTGCAGAGCGACAACCTTCGGGGGGAATGCCTCAAGGGGAAAGGCCTAGTGGCGGCGGACCTAGGTAATTAGCTAAAGGAAAGGAGAAAAAACCATGATAGAGATGAACAATGTTGTAAAGAAATATATTATGGGAGATGAAGAAATTTATGCACTAAACCATGTATCTCTTCAAATTGAAAAAGGTGAGTATGTGGCTGTAATTGGTCCTTCAGGAAGTGGTAAATCTACATTGATGAACATTATTGGCTGTTTAGATACTTTAGATGAAGGAGAATATTATTTAAAGGGAAAATCGATTAAGAAATATAAAAATAAGCAGCTGGCTAAGTTGCGTAATAAGGACATTGGCTTTATTTTTCAAGGGTTTAATTTACTACCAAAACTGACAGCTTATGAAAATGTGGAGTTACCTCTTATTTATCAAAACATGGGGTACAGCAATAGAAAAAAACAGGTAAACGGGGCCTTGCAGCAGGTAGGACTTGAAAAAAGAATGAAACATAGACCTAATCAATTATCCGGTGGGCAACAACAACGTGTGGCTATTGCCAGGGCTTTAGCAACAGAACCTTCTTTAATACTAGCTGATGAGCCTACGGGAAACTTAGATAAAAAAACCGGTGAAGAAATTATGGATTTATTTGAGGTTCTTCATCAAAAGGGAAATACCATTATGGTTATAACTCATGATCATAAGGTAGCCAAAAGAGCTCAAAGAATATTTCATATAGAAGATGGGGAAATATGGGAGGAAAAAAATGATTTTTCAATCCTTTAAAATGGCAATAAAAGCTATAAACAGCAATAAAACGAGATCCTTTTTAACAATACTAGGGGTAATAATTGGTGTGGTGGCCATTGTAGTGTTGGTGGCCATTGGCCAAGGAACTAATGCAGCAGTTATTAACAATATAGAAAGTATGGGTACAAACTTAATTACCGCTAATATACAAGGACGTAGAAGCACCAGTAAAGTTACTTTAGAAGGACTGAATACCCTTAGAGAAAACGAAAATATTGAATCAGTAGCTCCTTTAAGTAATGTATCTGGAAAAGTCAAAGCCGGAACAACCCTTTACGAAGATGGACAGGTGATGGGTACTACAGCAGATTACCAAAACATTAAAGGATGGACTTTGGAAAAAGGGAGATTTATACAGAAACCTGACCTGGACAATAGAAGTTTTGTAGCAGTTTTAGGAAAAGAAGCGGCACAAGAGTTATATGGGCATATGGAGGTTTTAGGAGAAACCTTCACTTTAAATGGCTATACATTTACTGTTGTTGGGGTTCTAAATGAAATAGGAAGTTCCTCTTCCGGTTCAGGAGACAATCAAATTATTTTACCCTTTACGTTAGTGGAGCGAATCTTTTTTCAACCTGGGGTTACTAACTTTTATGTATCAGCTACTTCAAATGAAACTGTTGATTTAGCAAAAGAAAGGGTTGAAACTTTTTTAGGGGAAATTTTTGAAACAGAGAGCCAATATCATATTTTCAGTCAAAATGAAATGCTAAATTCTTTAAATGAAACCACACAAAGTTTAACTTTAATGCTAGGGGGAATTGCGGCAATATCTTTGTTGGTGGGAGGAATTGGCATTATGAATATTATGATGGTATCTGTAAGTGAAAGAACAAAGGAAATTGGAATACGAAAAGCCATAGGGGCTGCAAGGGGAAATATTTTGTTACAATTTTTAATTGAAGCTTTAGTAGTAAGTGTGATGGGAGGATTAATAGGGCTGGGAATTTCTGTTGCTGTATGCGGCTTTTTGGAAAAAACCTTGGAAATGACAGTAAAACTGTCTCCTGTTGTTTCGTTTTTAGCAATTGGATTTTCTGTGTTTATTGGGGTGGTGTTTGGTTTATATCCGGCTAATAAGGCATCTAAGTTAAGGCCTATTGAAGCCCTTCATTACGAAGGATAGCTAACGATAAACCGATGAAGAGTAGCCAGACAGTGGTGGGAAATAAAGTGGAGGATAACATAAAAGAATAATATTAATTATAGAAGGGATACCATACTGAAGAATGTAGGATAATGAGAAATAGCAATAAATAAAAAATCAAAAGAGGTTTATTCTTTTGATTTTTTATTTGGTTTATGATAGGCTAAGTTTTTAAAAGGGATGAAAAAGCTAAGGATTATCGTTATATAATAAAGAGGTAAAGGAGGAAAGCGAGAAAGATGAAAAAAAAGGAATTTATTTTAATTTTGATAATAGCCATAACATTAATTTCTTCAGTTTTCGCCAACGAAGTGGAATATAAAGACTTAAAACCGATTTCGATTGTTCCCCTAGAGGAAATACATAAAAACCTTGAAGGGCAAAAGCATATTTTATTGTTATGTGTAGACCAATGGAATGGGAACCCGGATAATCTTGGAAATACAGACGGGATGCTTTTATTGACTTTAGACGGACGGGCTCAAAGGGCCATGATAACTACGTTTTCAAGGGATATGCTGGTTTTAAGACCTGACGGATTGCCAGGGAGAATTACCTACATTGCAAAAAACTCGGGTCCTGAAGCTCTTTGCCAGGTGATCAGTCAACATTTTGGGGTAAAGGTAGATCAATACCTTTTATTTGACATGAAACAGGTAGAAAACATCGTTCAGGTACTAGGTGGGGTAAATATTACTATTACAGATGCCGAAGCAGGGTATTTAAATAGATATCCGCTAAGCCCGGGAGCAACGACCCCTGATATTACAGGGGCAGGAACTT
>CAZEIB010000088.1:0-8561 GCA_964511785.1 uncultured Oscillospiraceae bacterium | reverse complement strand
AACCATCCAGTAAACATTCCGTCTATATAATCATTAAAAAGCAAAGCCACCCCAAGGGCAGGCAAAGATGCAATAAACAGTAATCCCAGGGTTTTAGATTTAAAAGGGTTTTTTAATATTGCCCACCAGTCCTTCCAAAACACAATGGCCACTGCTCCTAAAGTAGCTACATGAAGCAATATATCAAACATTAAAAAAGCTCCACTATGGCTTACTGTATCAGAAATTCCTAAAAGAGCTCTTGTTAAAATTAAATGGCCACTAGAGGAAATTGGCAAAAACTCTGCCAACCCTTGAACAAACCCTAAAATAATAGCATGAAAAACATTCATAGAGGACTTCCTTTCCTATATAATGGCCTTATTATAACGTAAAGTTTTCAATATGTCATGTAAAGTAAAAAACTGACCCCCATAGAATTTGGAGGCCAGTTTAGATAGATATTTTTCACTGCCGGTTTTGCTTACTTGCTACAAATGGCAGTTTTTTTAATTTTGAATGATTAGAATTTATAAACCCACAAACCATGCAAATTACAATATTCATATACTGCAACGGCTTTTTCGCCCTCTGGCAAAACAAAATCGGCATTAGGAGCCTCTTCAGGATTTAAGTTTACACGAATAGCCCGTTTATCTGTTTCTAAAATAATAAACGGAATATAGTGAGTAGGAATCATCGGATGAGCTACTTCACCAACTTGAACCGCAATTTTATCGCCATTTACTTGCACATAGGGTACATGTTTTTCTGTAGCAGCATCGGTAGTATTGGCTACCATTTCTTTCATAGGTTCCCCACAGCACACTAAACTTCTTTCACCGTTATATAGCAATTCAACTAAATTACCACATTTTTCGCAATGATAAAATTTCATAATATCTTCCTCCAATAAAATATTTTTGTTTATAGTGTAAAACACTTTCTATTAGTAATTATAACTAATCTCCTTCTTATCGTCAACCTTCTTTCCCTGTCTGTTATTTATCAATGTTTTCCTTTCAAAGTTGACTGGTTTATAATACAATAGTAACAGTACTATTTAAAAGTGAGGTATTTTTATGATTGTAAACATGTCTGCTCTCACCTGCCCTTTACCGGCACATATTCTAAAAGAGTTAGAGGCGGGTAATACCCATGATGCATTACAGGCTATTGATTTTTTGCTGAAAGACCCTGATACCCTTCCTTTACTTCAAAAACGGCTCCTCATCGAAAAAGAGCGAATGAAACGGCTCCCTTCTTCCTATCCACATAACGAGGAAACAGCCCTACAGATGCTAAAAACCCTTGATCCCAGCTATACTTTGGAAGATTTAAAAGCTTTATGTCGTCAAGGGCTGATCGACTGGCAATATATTAACGGAGAGCCTTGGTATTTTGTTCGTTTTTTACGCAGCTTAATCAAAAATTATGGAAAATATGCAGAAAAAGCGGGTGCTCCTTTAAATCCTCATCATCCTTTTTTAGATCCGATAATAGATGAAATAGAAAAAAAGGGAGTTATCCGTTACCAAATAAAAATAGCTGCCACACTGACCATTGATGATCATGCCTTTCTTCCAAAGGAAAACTACACCATTCATCTCCCCATTCCCAGCGAAAGTGCTCAAAGCAGTGATATCCACTGTCTTTTCCATCATATGCAGCCTACTTCCATTGCCCCTGTCTCCCATGGTCAACGTACTGCCTGTTATCAGCTTTTTTTAGAGAAAAATCAGCCTTTTTCTTGGGAGTATAGCTATATTCATCAGATACAGCAGGTAGACTTTTCCTCTCCCCCTCAAACTCCTTTATACAATACCCCCAAACCTACCTCAAAAGATTTATCTCAAGAACTTCCCCATATTCATTTCACTCCATTGTTAAAAGAATTGGCAAAAAATTTAGCAGGTGAAGAAACCGACCCGGTGAAAATTGCTCGCGCTTTTTATGATTTTATTACTACTAAAATCAATTATACTTTTTTGCCTGAATACTTTTTTATTGATGACATAGTTCAATATACCGCAGTCAATCGTAAAGGTGATTGTGGTTTTCAAGCTTTGCTTTTTATTACCTTATGCCGCATTGCCGGTATACCGGCTCGTTGGCAATCCGGTCTTTCTTTTACCGATAGCCAATATGTAGGCGCTCATGACTGGGCACAATTTTATGTTGAACCTTGGGGTTGGTTGTTTTGTGATTGTTCTTATGGTGGTTCAGCCTTTAGAAGCGGTAACCAAAAGCGTTGGAATTTTTATTTTGGTCACGTTGATCCTTTTCGTATGGTTTCTAACCATCAGTTTCAAGGAGATTTTTTCATTGAGAAAAAACATTGGCGTGTTGATCCTTACGATAATCAATATGGTGAGTGCGAATGTACTACAAAAGGTTTTGAAGGTAGTGAGTTTGACACAGACTTTACCTTGTTAGAATATCAAAAATTGTAACATCACATTTTAAAAAGGACTGAATTATGCGTAATCAATTTTTACCTATTACAAAAGAAGATTTGTTTGCAAAAGGCTGGGATACTCCTGATTTCGTTTATGTTTTTGGAGAAGCCTACGTAGATCACCCTTCCTTTGGTCATGCCATTATTGCCAGGGTGTTAGAGAAAGCAGGTTACACAGTTGCTATGGTACCTTTACCCAACTGGAGAACCTTGGAAGATTTTACCCGTTTTGGGCGACCAAAGTTAGGGTTTTTGGTTTCTTCAGGAGTGATTGACAGTATGGTAAACCATTATACTACTGCCAAAAAGAAACGTAGCCAAGATGTATATGCACCAGGTGGAGAAGCGGGTTTACGTCCGGACAGGGCAACCATTGTGTATTGTAATAAAATTAAGGAAGCTTATAAGGATGTTCCTATTTTTATTGGTGGCATCGAAGCCTCATTACGCCGATTTTCTCATTATGATTATTGGTCTGATCAAGTTAGACATAGTATTTTGTTAGATAGTGGCGCCACCTTATTGATGTATGGCATGGGAGAAAAGGTCATTCTTCGCTGTGCTCAATGGCTGAAAGAGGGTGGAAGAAAAGAAGAACTTCCTAGTATTAAAGGAATCTGTTATTTAAGTCAAGAAATTCCTAAAAATTATACCCTTCTCCCCTCCCATAAGGAAGTAGTTAATAGTAAAAAAGTTTATGCCCAAGCCTTTTATACCCAGTATTTACAGCAAGATCCTTTTAATGGAAAACCCTTAGCCCAATTGCAAGAAAAAAATCAATACCTTATTCAAAACACACCGGAACTCCCTCTTTCCAGAGAGGAATTAGATGACGTTTATACATTGCCTTTTACACGAAAATGGCACCCCCAATACGATTCTATGGGTGGGGTGCCTGCTTTAGAAGAAGTTTCTTTTTCTATTTCCTCTACAAGAGGCTGTTTTGGTAGTTGCAGCTTTTGTGCCATTACCTTTCACCAAGGGCGCATTGTGCAATCCAGAAGTCCCGAATCTATTTTGGAAGAAGCCACAGCGTTAACCAAGGATAAAAACTTCAAAGGCTATATTCATGATATTGGTGGGCCTACCGCAAACTTTCGCTATCCTTCATGTAAAAAGCAATTGACCCATGGCGTTTGTAAAAATAAGCAATGCTTATTCCCTTCTCCATGCAGTCAATTAGAAGTTTCTCATAAAGAGTTTTTATCCATTTTACGCAAAGTTCGCTCTTTGCCTAAAGTAAAAAAGGTGTTTGTTCGTTCAGGTTTGCGTTATGACTATATTATGGCAGATAAAGATCATACCTTTTTACAAGAGTTATGTGAGCATCATGTTAGTGGACAACTAAAAGTGGCCCCTGAACATATTTCTCCACAAGTACTTTATTATATGGGAAAACCGGGACGTGAAGTATATGATGCTTTTGTAAAGCGTTATCAACGCATCAATAAGAAACTTAATAAAAAACAATTTCTTGTTCCCTATCTTATGAGCAGTCATCCGGGAAGCGATTTAAATGCAGCCATTGAACTGGCCTTGTATTTAAAGCAAATGGGCTATCATCCTGAGCAAGTACAAGACTTTTATCCGACACCCGGCACCTTAAGCACTTGTATGTTCTATACAGGCATTGATCCAACCACCGGAAAAAAAGTTTATGTTCCAAAAACCCACGAAGAAAAAGCAATGCAAAGGGCTCTTTTACAATATAGCCGGCCTAAAAATTATTCTCTAGTAAGAAAAGCCCTAAAAATAGCTGGTAGAGAGGATTTAATTGGCTATGGCAAACAATATTTAGTTCCTCCTGAAAGAATTTATTCTTCTCATCGACCTGTTAAAAAAGAAAGTTCCTACCAACAAAAAAAGCCCTCTCCTTCTAAAAAAGCTTCAGAAAAATGGGCAAAGGCAAAAAAACATAAAAGAAAGTGATTTTCATCTCTTTTCTCAAAAAATACATTTGTGTAAGCAAACTTCTAGTTCCCTATTTATTTCATTATTTTGCTTACCTTTTCTAAAACACTTAACCATTCTTTAACTGTAATTACTTCAACACTGCCAAAGGATACATCTGTAAGCCTTTCAACAGCAAAACGAAAGGCCCTAACTATTTCAACAAAATAGGCCGTATTCAGTTCCTGATTATTTTGAATACTATCTGTAAGATAAAGCCCGGCTTTTTTCCAAAAATCATTATTTAAGGACAAAATCATAAAGGATATTTGATTAGGATAATACAAAAACATCTTTCCTTCCTCGTTAGCTTCCTCTAGTAGCGCCTGTAAGGATGGATAAAAGGTTTTTTCAATAAGGTCTGCATATTGGGTGGCAATGGTTTTCCCTTCAACCTTAGCTATTAAGGGCAAAAAAACTGCTAAAAAGTCCTCAGCTCCTTTATGAATAGGATTTGCATAATACAAAAGGAGATTTAACTTTTCTATACTCTTATCTTGGCTTTCGCTGTTTTTTTTATAAAGAAGAAAAGCCTTTTCGATTTCTTGTTCACATAGTGTTAACAGCACTTCCATTTTACTTTCAAAATGATGATAAAAACTTCCTTTACTGGTTTCCAACTCATCAATAATATCTTGGACAGAAGTTTCTTCATAGCCTTTTTCATAGAAAAATTTCCTTGCTACTTCTAAAATCCCCTGTTTTTTGGCTTCTCCTTTTGTTATCTTCATCTTTACCTCACTCTTACTTAGGCCCAACCAATGTGGATGTACCAATTCCAATAATTTCGCCACATTTTCTGGCACTGGCATTTTCACCTTCTGTTTGGCCTATTTTTACAATTTGATCTCCCATAAATATCATGGTAGCCGTTTGACCTCCGTCTAAATTAAACCCTGTCGTACATCCTTGCTCAAAAAGTTTTTCCGTTAAAAAAGATACACCTGTACCGTCACTTCTGCTATGGCGTCCTTCTACCATAATAGCATAGTAATGCCCGGGCTTCACCATTCCTATTCCCGTACGAGGAGCATGAGATTTTCCATACTTGGCTAAAGCAGTCTCATTCAGTTGTCCGTCTTTAATTAAGTATGGACCAAAAGCCAGCACATCAATAGCCCCCATATCTAAATATTCTTGGGCTTTATAAGCATCTGAAGGATATACTTCCAGCCTTCCGTCAGGATAAATGGCCATAGTATCTAAATTAGGGAATTTCCCTTTATTATGCTCATAGGTTTTTTCGCCTACAATAACTCCGTCTCTAATGATTACCCCTGTTCTACTTTTATTAGCTACTCGTAAGTGATGAAAATCGCTATTAATCGCAAAAACTGTACTATTTTCTTGGGCAATAGTAGCGGGCCACTGTAATTTTTCATTTACAGCAGAGATACAACGAAAAAGATGCTGATCGGTGCTAAGGATCTCAGCCAAATACCAAGTAATATTTTGTTTTTCTTCATAATTTCTTTGTATTTTTACTGTTAAAGCTGAAGATTTATACTCCCAAGTTCCTACCTTTTCGTCAATAAAAACAGTTTCTTCTTTAGCTTCATCAGTTCCTTCTACTAACTCAAGTTCCTCATTGTAAAAATTAATATCTCCTTGAGCATAACCTACTGCTGTAAATAGTTGAATTATTAAGAGTAGCCCTGTTATGAAAACAATTAAATTTTTTTTCATCTTTTTTACTTCCTTCATATTCCATGTAGGGTAAAGGTTATAACAGTTATTCTTCACTTCCCATTAGTCGGTGCAGTACTTCTTTATACCCTTGCGTTACATCTCCTAAATCTTTTCTAAATAAATCAATATCTAAGGGTTCTCTAGTTTTTGCATCCCAAAACCTGCAAGTATCCGGAGAAAGTTCATCTGCTAAAAGTAGTTCACCCTTAAAACGTCCAAATTCCATTTTGAAATCAATTAACTCAATTTCCACTTCTTTTAAATAATTTGATAAAATTTCATTCACTTTTTTAACAGTATTATAAATGTATTCCATTTCTTCTTTTCTTGCCAGCCCCATAGCCTTAATGTGACTATCATTTATTAAAGGATTAGATAATTGATTGTTTTTTAAATTACATTCTACAATAGGACTTTTAAGCTTCGTACCAAGTGGATAGCCAATGCGCTCAATTAAGCTTCCCGCGACAATATTGCGATATGTAACAGTAATAGGTATCATTTCTCCACGTTTTACTAAAGCTTGTCTTCCATCTAACACTTTTACAAAGTGGGTAGGAATCCCCTCTTTTTCTAACAATTTAAATAAGTGTGCTGATATTTTATTGTTTAATTCCCCTTTACCAATAATACGCCTTCTTTTTAGCCCATAGTAAGCAATGGTTTCATCTTTATAATAAACAACTGCAAGTTGCGGATCATCTGTAGCATAAATTTTTTTCCCTTTACCCTCTGAAATAACATTGCCAATAGTCATCTGATTCGCTCCCTATATTAAATATGATATATAATTATACTATTTTATTCTTCATTAGACAAGATTACCAAAAGGAAACCTTCAGTAAAAGTTAATAAGGCAAAAGGTTCTTCCCATTCATTACTAACTCCTATAGGAAAATCCCAGGATAATGTTCCTTGATGAATTGGATATTTTACTCCTGTTAAATTTACATTGCTTACTTTTTCTCCATAGGAAAAAACAGAAAGTTTCCATCCCTTTTTTTCTTTAATTTTCCATATTCCTGGTGGAAAGATTTCTATTTCATTTTTTTCTACAATTATTTTAAACTTATACCCTTTTTGAACACCATGGGCCATAGTTTGAATGTTTGCATAGCTGTGGTCTGCCCTTCCCCCAATTCCTCCTAATAAAACAAAAGAATCATATCCTTTTTCCATACCATATTGATAACATAAAAAAGTATCTGTTTCGTCTTTTTCTTTATTATATCCAATCCATTTTACTGTTTTGGAAATTTCTTCTTTTTTTATTGAAAGAGAATCAAAGTCGCCAATCACAGCATGGGGAGTAATTCCTTGTTTAACAGCTATTTCGTAGCCCTTATCTGCACATACTATTAAATCATCTTTTGTAATATTAATATGATTTTTTATTTTATTCGGTGCCAAGGGAGCAATAATAATACATTTTTTCATTTTAACTCCTTAAAAGCCAATACCTGTCAAATTGACAGGTATTGGCTTTTGTTTTTTTCAATTATTCTTGCTCTGAGATTTCAGTTTCATCTGTAGGGGTTTCATCTGTAGGAGTGTCAACAGGCTCTTCTGCATTTTCAACTTCTTCTGCATCAGCCGTTTCCACTTGTTCCACCTCTGCCTCTTCAGTTTCTTCAACTACTTCATCAAAATAAGTATCTTGTTGATAATCTTCGTTAGTATAGAGGCCTAAATCCTCTTTTGCTTCACGAATACTTAAACTGATTCGACGAGCTTCTGGGTCTACGTTAAGTACTTTAACGTCTACTTCTTCTCCAACAGTAACTACATCTTCTACTTTTTCTACTCTGCGAGGTGCTAATTGAGAAATGTGCACCAATCCATCCACCCCAGACTCAAGCTCAATAAAGGCGCCAAAAGTAGTAATGCGTACAACTTTTCCTTTTACAATACTGCCTTCTGGATATTTTTCATCGATATTTTCCCAAGGATGAGGACGAAGTTGTTTATACCCCAATTGAATTCGTTCTTTTTCAGGGTCTATAGATAAAATTTCTACTTCAACTTCTTGATTAGGGGATACAATATCGGAAGGATGATTGATTCTGGTCCAGCTTAAATCGGTAATATGAATTAAACCGTCTACGCCATCCAAATCAACAAAGGCACCAAAATCTGTTAGTCTTCTAACAACGCCTTTTACCACATCACCTTGAGCTAACCTTGCCCATGCTTCTTTCTTTTTAGCTGCCCTTTGTTCATCTAAAACAGCCCTACGGCTAGCAACAATACGCTTTTTTTGGGTATCCACTTCAATAATTTTAAGTTCTAAGGGCTGTCCTACAAATTCAGAAATTTTTTCTACATACCTTTGTGCCAATAAAGAAGCGGGAACAAAAGCACGAATCCCCTCAACCTCTGCAAGAAGGCCACCTTTTACTGCTTCTTTACCAATACCCTGAACATATTCATTGTTTTCATGTTTTGCCATTAAAGCATCCCAAGCTTTTTGATTTACAATATTTCT
>CAZEIB010000087.1:246-8724 GCA_964511785.1 uncultured Oscillospiraceae bacterium | reverse complement strand
TTCTTTTTTTTAAAGGAAGAACGTTTTGCCATGAGGGCCTCCAATGTTTATAATAAAGGTTATTCCATAACCATAATAGCAGATAAAATCCCTTTTTCGTCACTGTGTAGGCGAAGTTTGTAATTACCAAAAACATAGTAATCGCTGGTTCCCGGTACAAGCCAGTATTCATAAGCCGTTTTTTCATCAATAGCAATAGAACTATCGGGGAGACCTAGAACCTCTTGCCACTGTTTTTGAGTGGTTTTGCCTGTAATTAAACCATAAAAATTTCCCCTAGTGGTTCGAATTCCTTGAAGAATAGATTGGTCATAACCTGTATACAGGTTATCGGTCATTAGCCAAACGTCTCTAAAAAGAGGGTCTTCAATATGAATAAAACGGCCACCGGGATAATTATCCGGATCGCTTTGCAGTCGATGTTTTTGGATAATATCTGTTAAAGGATCTCCTAAAGTAATGGGAGTTTGCTGGAGTTTTCCTTGGGTAACACTTTGAGCAATTTTCTCTTTACTATCGGCTTGCAGGTTTAAAGTTTGAGGAATATCCAAAGAAAATAAAAGACTATTTTCATCCAAGTTTAAATAAGGCTCAATTTCACTAAAAAGAAAATGGGCGCTGCCACTGTAACCGGATAAATAAGAAAAATCTGCAGGTAAGTAGTAAAAAGTAATACCTAAAGGATTGATAAAAAAGAATTTTTCAGGTAGGGGCGTTAATGCGTCATTGGTCATATAGCCGGACAAGGTAGGATAGACTTCTTCTTCTAACACATTTTCCATGTAAGTAATAGCTTCTTCTTTTTTTGAAAACAGCTGGTCAAGGGTGATCTTCTCCCCTGTGAGCAAGTCGTAGGTTAAAGGAGTAAATTCTTGACCTTGCCATCCTTTTCCCATATCGCCAAAGGCGTTGATAACAATGGAAAGTACATCTCCCTTTAAAAAATATTCGTAGTCCACCTGAAGGCCCCAGCCTTCTTTATCCAGAGTATTTAAGGTTTGTATTCTCTGATCGATTTTTCCTTCAGTATAAATGGCTGTGTTAATAGCCATATCGATTTGGGGATCGCTACTTCCAAAAAAAACAGGATAGCTGATAGAACCAAACTCGTTCTCATGAAGAATAGGGGCAATGGTATATTGAGTAGT
Source organism: uncultured Oscillospiraceae bacterium (assembly GCA_964511785.1). Classification (GTDB taxonomy): domain Bacteria; phylum Bacillota; class Clostridia; order Christensenellales; family Aristaeellaceae; genus CAYFQH01. The sequence continues at coordinate 7,576 of CAZEIB010000087.1, read as the reverse complement.
AGTTTCCTTTGGTTGCACAGAAGTTTCTTCCTGTGCAAAAACCCATATAGTAGAAAAAACAATTCCTAAAAACAGGATAAATGTAACAGCTTTTTGTAAAACATTAGGTTTCATCAAATCCCTCCTAAAAGGCGAAAAACAAAAGTTCATAAAGGTTTCTATAGACTTTTATTGTACAACATTCGAAACTTCAGCGCAAGCAAGGCAACAATACTGTATTTGTAAAATAGAATATGGTATAATTTCTTTGAATTCTTTTAACCTTGTGGGAAGATAAAAGATTCCTGGATCGTTGAATAATAAAGGTAATAGGATAGATTGCTGTAGTAAAGAAAGGTTGTATGGTTTATGATAAATGTTTGGAAGAAAAAAATAAGCATTATATTGACTTTTTGTATAATATTATCCCAACTTGTTTTTATGCCTCTTATTAGCATGGCTCAAGAAGGGGAAAACCTCACGCTTCCCACCCAAGGGGTATCTATGCCCAACCCGGAGCAGGGGGAAGAAGGCAACGCAACCTCGGGGGAGAATACAGCAAAGCCGGAAGAAACACCGGAAAAACCGATAGAAACAAAAATACCGGTTCCTACTACTATAGGGGAACCACCATCTCCTCCAGTTGAGGGAGAGAACACAGAAACCCCATCTTTACCCGAGGGAGACTGGTCTTTAGCACCTGTTTCCCCTGGGGATAATAACAAAACCTTACAGGAAAATGGATCTAAAAAAGAAACTGTATGGGATGAAAACACCTGTGACCATGCCAATCCAAACTGTGTGGATGCTCCTATATGCACCATTCCTAATCATAACCATATTTCTTATGATAACCCTCATCAATTACCCCAGTATGATTGTAACCTTGGAAAATGGCTGTTAGAGGAAAAAGATAAAATAAACCGGAGTCAACAAGGGGAGAGCATTGAAAATTTTAATAGTGAAATTATTGGTAAAATTGATTTAAATAAGGGTGATGTGGTTTTATATAACAGCGGCAGTTATGTTGTTGAAAACGGTAATGGGGCAGAAAGCATTACAGTAGCAGCCGGTAGAGTGGTGGCCTTGTACTTGCAAAACACCCTTGGGCAAAATTTGGTTTTTGAAAAAGGGGTAAGGGCCAGTATCAAAGTAACAGAGCAAAACCAGTGGGACGGATGGAAGTTTCCTGAAGAGGGAAGCTTGTATATAGTAGGTCCCGGAAGTTTAACTGCTTATAAGCACGTTCTTTTTGAAAATACAGATGTGAAGATTTCTTCGGGAAATATTAACTTTGAAAGTTTAACCCAATTAAACAACCTTCAAAAATATCGCTTTCCCGGCGAGAACACACAAAATATTGCTGTTAAAAATCAAATTATTGCACAAACTCCAGATAAACAAGGAGATTACTATGTATGGCTCCCTCCCTTAGATGGAGGGATGAAGTATGTAAGCGGAGTAGAGGGAAGTGACACTTTAATTATATGGGCTGAAGGAGAGGAAGATCAAAATAATCAGGAAAATGCCCCTGACTATCCTCAACCTGCAGAAGAAAAACCACAAAAGCCAATAGATTCTAAAGACATTATTCTATCCTCCGGAGAAACCTATACTCTTTCCTCACTGTTAGAAGAAGAGAATGGACATTATCAGGTTACCTTTGCCGAAGAAGGAAGTTTATTAAAATTAAACAATATTTCTTTAGCAAAAGGAGCCAGCCTTACCATTAAAAACATACAGGGGAGTAACCAAATTATATTTGAAGGGGAGAATGCTCCTGTTGTGATTGAAAACGGAGGGAATTTGGATATTTCCGGGAACTGTAGGCAAATTACCTATTCAGGCCAAGGAGAAGTGAACATTGGTGGAAGTGGAGGAAACATTTATTGGCAGGGGGAAATCAGTAAAATTAAATTACTGAACTACCCTGCAGTTGTGGAAACGCTTGAAAAAGACAGTATTACAGAAAAAACTGTGTTTATGAACCAAGGAAGTGATCTTCCTTTATTATGGACAGGGGAAAAAACTTTTTTAATTCCACAAAATATTCAAGGTCAATATCGATTTGAAGTAGAAAATGACCTATTACAAATGCTGCGTTTATCCAAGGAAGAAATGGTTACCTTACAAGCTTTACATGACGAAGAAGAGAATATTCCCCAAAGGGCCCCACAAGAAACGGTAAAAACGATTCACCTAAGTGAAGTAAACCAAGATATTGTGATTGAAGAAGGGACGAACTACCATATTATTGGTACAGAGGAAAAGTTTTCTCATCAAGTATTGGTAAATCCTAACTACCAAGGAAAGATTACTTTAGAAAAAGTTTATATGGAAAGCTTGATTTTTTCTACCCAAGGAAAAGCAACCCTCACTCTTATAGGAGAAAATCAAATTTCTTTTCTTGTTGCAGGGGGAAGTGATCTTACTTTCTCCCAAGGAGGAAATTTAACCATTGAAAAGTGGGAAGGGGGAACAGGCAATATCATCCCCTTAGGAAATGTGAAAATCTTGGGAGATGAAAAATTTTCAGGCTTCGTAGCAACAGTACTTTTAATAGTAGACAATGAGGGAAGAATTCCTCAAGGGAAAACCCTTACTGTTAAAGTAGAAGGAAAAGATCCCTATCAAGCCCAGCTGTTTAAAGACGGCAGCTTATGGATTTGGGAAAAAAATGCTGTTGATCCAAGTAAAGTAACAGTCAACGATGAAAGTATTCTCTATACGCCTCTAATCAAAAACGGGGAAAGAGTTGAAATTAATCAAGTTCAAGGAAACGGTGAAACCTTAGAAGTGGAAATTACCTTTAATGCTCCTATGGGCAATAGCGCAGGGATAATGTATTTAGTAGGTAGTGGAAGTGAAGTTTTGGAAGAAGGCTATATGGCGCAGGCAAAGTATGCGCCAAGCTATAAAGATTCTAAAGGAAATTGGAAAACAGCGATTCTCCAAGGGGTTTCAAAGGGGCAAGTACTTACCTTTAGGGTATTTGCCTCCCCTATGCAAGGGTTAACCCTTAATGAAACAACCCAAAACCTTTTTACATTTAGTGACCCGGCAATTCAAATTGTGGTTGAAGGAAAAAAACCTTTAGCTGTAGAGGACATTCTTCCTCACTCAAAGTTTTATGATGGGAAAGGCTATGGGTTTATCAACTTACCTCAAGGGGTTCAGGTAAGTTTTTTAGCTGGAAACGGAAACCTATTGGATACTCCTCCCATAAATGCTGGAAGTTATAAAGCTGTATTTGAAGTAGAAGAAAATCATCCTGATTACTTTAAAGGTTTATATGAAAAACCGATTATCATTACAAAAACAAAAAACCCCGTACAAATTACAGTTATGCAAACCACCTATGGGCAAAAACTGCAAACCCATATTACTGAAAATATGGGTGGAGAGCCGCAAATTACATACCTAGGAATTCATAATACAGTTTATCAAAGCAACATCCCTCCTATTTTCACAGGAAATTACGAGGTACATGCTTTTATTCCAGGTAACGAAAATGTAGACGAAAGCCGCATCATCATGCCCTTTAATATTTATCCTAAAAAAGTGTATATTTTGCCAGTAGCAAACCAATTTAAGTTTCAGGGAGCAGAAGATCCGATTTTTACCTTTTACTACGATGGATTGTTGGAAACAGATAAACACCTATTAGAGGGATTTCTTTTTCGCTTAATGGGAGAGGAACCAGGGACTTATCAATATGATGTAAGTTACCTTTCTGCTGGGGAGAACTATACCTTTGACCTACATCCTTTTTCTGATGAATTTACGATTTTACCCGATGAAAACGGCGGGGAAGACCCAGACGGAGAAGACCCGGATGGAGAAGATCCCGGTGGTGAGGGGCCGGGCGGTGAAGGCTCCGGTAGTGGTATGGGAGGAGAAGAGGGAGACAAAAATAAAATCATTCCTGTTCATCAAAAAATTAAATTGGAAAATGGAAAAACGTTGGACATTATTTTAAATACAACCCAAGTTTTAACGATTAACAAAAGAGAATACAGCAATTTAATTTTTGATACTGTTGATCACAAAATTCGTTATTTTAAACCTGCCTTTAGAATTACAGAAGATGGGGGCCAAGTACTTTTGCATTTGGAAACAGAACCTGAGCTTAAAAAAGATGGGGGCTATGCTACCGATATAGAAGGAAATAAAATTTATCGGGGAAGAAGACTTGAACTTACGTATAGTACCATTGAAAAGTTTAAAAGCTTAGGAATTACCCATATCAATTTAGGGGTTAAAAATGCTTCAGTCCTTTTACCTCTGGATGATTTAATTTCCACACAAATGGAAAGTTTTGTAAAAGAAGAAAAAAGCTTATTAAATAAAGGAGTTTTCCATATTAACATTACCCCGCAAATTCCTTTAGAAAACTTAGCCCTTGAAGAAAAAAATAGCCTTTTAAAAGAAAATATGATCGGGGAGCTTTATCGCTTAGAAATCAATATATTACTGGATAAAGAGGTCTATGATATTTCCTCCCTTCTTCCAAATGTCAGCCTGCAAGTAGGTGTAGAAGACATTTTAAAACTTATGGATATCCCCCATGAAGAAAAGAAGAGCAGTGTTAAAGAAGTAGCCAAGGACATCAATCAGACAGAAAAAACTGAAGAAGAGAAAAAGGAAGAGGAAAAAGTTGAAAAAGAGGAAATAAAAACAGAAGAAAACTTGCCCTTCCAGCTGGTAAATATCTCCTCTCAAGGAAAATTGTTCAGGGAAAACACCTTACTTATTGAGCCTTTTATGGATTCTGAAAGCCAAATGCTCTTTCAAGGCTTAAGGGGAACTCAACGCTATTTAACTGTAAAAGCAACCCAAGAAGGGGTCTATTTTATTAACTTTGTTGAAAGTGTAAAAGATGAAAACCCAAAAGAAAACAATGAAGATGAGGTAAAAGTAGAAACGGAAAAAGAAAAACAATAGGAAAAGATAAAAAAGCAAAAGAGGAGGTTAGCCTTCTCTTTTGCTTTTTCCTATGTTATACTTAAAAAATCAGGTATTTAAAAATCCTATAGGAGGATGAATAGGTTTTATGTTTAAAAAAATGATGAACAGCTACTACTATGGAAAAAGTGGAAAGGGAGATTATAATAAAGAAGATTTGCCACAGAACCGTTGGCAACTTTTTTGGGAAATGCTTCGGGTTCGTTTATCCGGTTTGGTACGTTTAAATTTATTATATGTATTGGTTTGGATTCCGACGATTGCAGTTATCCTTATTTCTTTTTTACAATGGCAAGCCCTATTTGGTGCCTTTATCAATCAGGATATTACAGCGGAATTCTATAGTCAAGGTTGGTATAGCATTGTTTTTATGGGGCTTTTGTACTTAATTCCCTGTATTGCCATTACAGGCCCTTTTACTGCAGGGGTGAGTTATGTAAATAGAAACTGGGCAAGGGATGAACATGCTTTTATTTGGTCGGACTTTAAAGATGCTCTAAAAGAAAACTGGAAGCAGGCTTTAGGTATTTCTACTATTACCGGCTTTATTCCCTTTATTGTTTTTCTTTGTTGGCGTTTTTATGGAGGAATGGTTGAAAAAAGTATGTTTTTTATTGTACCTCAAGTATTAACTTTGATTATTGGGTTGTTTTGGGCCTTGGGGTTGGTGTTTTTTTATTACTTATTAATCACATATAAACATACTTTTCGTGAGGTTATTAAAAACGGATTAATCCTTGCCCTTGGGCAGTTGCCTCAAACCCTCGGTATTCGCTTGGTAACCCTTCTTCCCGGAATTATCGGACTGGTTTTTATCTTTATTATTCCTGTTCCCCTTCAATGGCCCATTTTATTTTTAATTATTTATTATGGAATTTTTGGCTATTGTTTTACTCGCTTTGTATACGCCAGCTACACCAATGGGGTGTTTGATCGGTTTATCAATGCAAAAATTGAAGGAGTGGAAGTGAATCGAGGTCTTCGCGCTGAAAGTGATGAAGACGATGATGAATATGAGGATGAAAATTTTGAAGAATAAAGATAGTAGAAAATAAGAGAATTTTTATTTGCTTTTATTATTAAGGCGGTCTTTCTATTACGATAGAAAGACCGCCTTAATTTTTCCGTTAAATAGATTGAGTCTATAAAGAAAAAGTGTAAAAAATTGTTACAGTCTATAAGTTATGTTATAATGAAAAAATGTAAAAGAATCATTATAGGAGGAAAAACATGGACATTGTAAAGCATTTAACCACATTGGCTGCTCTTCCAGGTTTAAGTGGAAATGAAGAAGTTGTAGCAAATGAAATTAAAAATCTGTTTATGCCATTTTGTGATGAAGTAACCATTGACAAAATGTTTAATGTAATCGCCCATAAAAAAGGCACAGGGCCGAAAGTAATGATTGCCGCCCATATGGACGAAATTGGATTAATGGTTACAAGAATTGAAAAAGACGGTTCTCTTCGTTTAGGAAATGTAGGTGGCGTAGACCCAAGAATTTTACCGGGCTTACAAGTAAAAGTATATGGAAAAGAAGTTTTATTTGGAGTAGTTGGAGCAAAACCCCCTCATTTATTAACCGCAGAAGATAGAGGGAAAAACTACCCTAGGGAAAAATTGTTTGTAGATGTGGGCCTGCCTTATGAAAAGGTCATTTCTCTTATACAAATTGGAGATTTGGTGGCCTTTAATACGCCTTTAAGCCAGCTTAAAAATGATAGGGTTGCCTGTAAAACCATGGATGACCGTGCTTGTGTGGTCATGATGCTATATGCGGCAGAAAAATTAATGAGGCTTAAATCCGATGCGGACATTTATTTTGTAGCCACCACCCAAGAAGAAGTGGGAATTCGCGGTGCCAAGGCCGCTGCCTTTGACGTAAACCCGGATATTGGGATTGCCCTTGACGTTACCCATGCTACTATTCCCGGTAGCAGACCTGATACCACTAACGATTTAGGAAGTTTAGCTGTTTCCATAGGGCCTTACTTACAGCCTGTATTGGTAGAACGAATGAAAAACACAGCTAAAAACCATGGCATTACCCTGCAAACAGAAGTAGCTACTGCCAGCACCCATACTGATGGAGACGCTTTACAGGTAAACAGGGCTGGTGTACCCATGGTACTCCTTTCTCTACCTCTTAAATATATGCACACCACTGTAGAAACCATAGATACCAATGTACTAGCAGAAGGAGCCAGACTTTTGGCCCACTTTGTTGCAGAGCTTGATGGAGAGTGGGGGGAAGAAATATGGATTTAAAAACTTTGACTCAGCTGCCTGGGGTAAGCGGTAACGAAAAAGCCGTTCGTAAAGCCATTTATGAACAGTGTAAAACCTTAGCAGATGAAACCTATATTGATAAAATGGGCAATGTGGT
>CAZEIB010000087.1:0-236 GCA_964511785.1 uncultured Oscillospiraceae bacterium | reverse complement strand
GCTATTAAAAAAGCCAATACTAGTAACGCCCCTAAAGTGGTTTTAGCAGCCCATATGGACGAAGTAGGCTTTATGGTTATTTCTGCTACAGAAGAAGGGCTCCTTCGCTTTAGACCCATAGGAGGTATTGACCCTAGGGTGGTAATTAGTAAAAGAGTACTGGTTGGTGAAGAGCAGATACCAGGGGTTATAGGTGCTATGGCCATTCATCTGCAAACAGTGGCAGATAGACAAAG
>CAZEIB010000086.1:0-8852 GCA_964511785.1 uncultured Oscillospiraceae bacterium | reverse complement strand
TTTTTGCCTAAAAACCTTGAAAAAATTCCTTTCTCTTTAAAAGAGAACCAAAAAATTCTAATCTTTTTGGGAATCATGGCAGGTGCCATGCCTATGATACACACCCACTCCTTTTTAGCCTTGGCTTTAATGAGTGGAGGCTTTTTGCTATATACATTTCATACAGCCCAAAAAGAAAAGAAAAAAGAAATTCTTCTTGGTTTTTTGCTATATGGAGGAGTGGCTTTAATGGTTGCTCTACCTCAGCTATTAACCTGGACCTTTAAACAATCTTTAGGAAACGAAGCTTTCCCTTTACAGTTTCATTTTAACTGGTCTAACAACGGTGGTAGCGGCAGGGAAATGGCTTTAATTGATAACTATTTTTGGTTTTACCTTAAAAACATTGGCCTTCCTTTACTGTTTTTCATTCCTGCTTTATTTGAAAAAAATCAAAATCATCGGTTTTTATTTTTCGGGGCCTTTTTCATTTGGATTGTGGCGGAGACCATTCAATTTCAGCCAAACACCTATGACAACAATAAGCTTTTATATATTGGTTACCTGTTATGTACTTTTATTGTGGCAGACTATGCCCTTCTTCTTTTTCAAAAATTAAAGGGATTAAGGGGCAGGTGGATACTGGCAACAATATGCTGTGTAATTTTCTTTTTAAGTGGCAGCCTTACCTTAATAAGAGAAGGGGTGAGTGAATATCAGGCCTATTCTAAAGAAGATGTTCAGCTGGCTGAATATGTAAAAGAAAACCTTGCCCCTAAAAATGGAGAAAAGGCCGTATTTTTAACAGGTACCCAGCACCTTAATCCTATAGGGGTGTTAACAGGGCAAAAAATTGTTTGTGGACCTGATTTATGGCTTTATTACCATGGTTTTAACACCAATCAAAGGCAAGAGGACATATGGCAGTTTTATAAAAATCCGAATGAGAATGATGAAATTTTAAAAAAATACGAAGTAGACTATATTATGATATCTCCCTATGAAAGGGATATGGCACAAAATCAAAGGGGTTTTTCTATTGAAGAAAGCCTTTTTGACCAATTGTACCTAAGGGTATATACTGACGAAGATGGAGATACGAAGATTTATCAGGTAAAGGAGCCAAAAAAAGAATGATAGAGCGGTTCTTACGTTACTCATTACAGCACAACAAAAAAATTAAAGTCATTATGCTTAAAGAAAGCCAAATGGAGCAACAAAACATTCTGGTTTCCGCTTTGGATCAGGAAGGTTTTACCTACACCAGTGCTAAACAGCGTAAAGCAAAAAAATTATCTTACAATGCCCTTCTTTGTGCCGGTTACGCCAGAGGTGACCATGGAGAAGGAGGGGAAAGTTATGATTAAAAAAATTAAAAACTTATGGGAAAATAAACAGCAGCTGGATGAACTCATTCTTTATATTGTAATGGGTTTATTAACCACCATTGTAAATTATGTGGTATATTTTCTTTGTCATAACCTATTAGGAATATATAACTTGTTGGCCAATATGATAGCTTGGGTGCTGGCAGTACTTTTTGCCTTTGCTACCAACCGAAAATATGTGTTTAAAAGCGAAAAAAAAGGCCTGATGGCCGTTGGAACAGAATTGATATACTTTGCTTCAGGACGTTTGATTTCTTTAATTATATTTGATATAGGATTATTTCACTTATTGGTAAATATACTTCATTTTAATGATTTGGCGATGAAGCTTTTAACGAATGTAGGAGTAGTGGTATTTAACTACTTTGTTGGAAAGTTTTTAGTATTTAAAAAATCATAAGATGAGAAAATTATTTCTTCTTAAAACCGTTTTTAAGCCAAGAGCCAAGTCGATAGGGGAGGTTCTTTTGTTTTTTCATAGCAATAGCCGCATCGAAAGCGCCTTGGCGATAGAGGGCGGTATCAGGAGAAAGTTTTACTGCCTGTCTATAGCTTTGATGGGCAGAAGTATACTGTTTCATATCCATTAAAATATTTCCTTGCACATAGTACCACTGGGCATCTTTGGTTTCAGCCCTTAATAACTGGCGAAGGGCACTATTTAAATTTCCTTCTTCTTGCAGCCTTTGTGCAAAAGCAATAGCCTGATCTGTAGGTACGTTAACTGAAGGACTAACTGCTTTAGGCTTGGGAGCATTTGCAAGGGCAAGTTCATAAGCTAAGTTTAAAGCAATAAGCTCTTCTTGGGCTTTTTTTTGCTCCTCGGAATCCTGAAACTGATCAGGGTGACAGGCTTTGACTTTTTTTCGATAAGCACTACGCACCTGTTCAATATCTGAATCGGGAGATATCCCTAATAAAAGATAAGGATTAGTCAAAGTATCACGTCCTCTCTTTTACAGGTTAAACTTGTTCACGGTAGATATTCGCTCCTAGCTGTTTTAGTTTTTGATCAATAGCTTCATAACCACGGTCAATGTATCCGGGTTCGTAAATTTCTGTAATTCCTTTTGCCATAAGGCCTGCAATTACAAGTGCCGCTCCTGCCCGCAAATCTGTAGCGGTTACAGGGGCGCCAAAGAGTTGAGGAACCCCTTCCACAAAGGCAATACGGTTGCTAATGCGTACCCTTGCCCCCATACGACGCATTTCATCAAAGTGACGGAAGCGTTGTTCGAAAATGGTTTCTGTAACAATGCTGGTGCCGTTTGCGGTGGTAAGTAATGCAGACATAGGCTGCTGTAAATCTGTTGGAAAACCCGGATAGGCTTGGGTTTTAATATTTACTGCCCTGTGGGGACTTACCGTACGAATACGAATAGCATCGTCTTGTTCCGTTACCAATACTCCCATTTCCATTAACTTAGCAGAAAGAGACTCCATATGGGTGGGAATACAGCCGCGAATAACCACATCCCCACGGGTGGCGGCAGTGGCTATCATAAGGGTACCAGTTTCAATTTGATCGGGAATGACAGCGTAAGTGCAACTGTGTAATTTTTCTACCCCCCGTATACGAATAACATCAGTTCCGGCCCCTTTAACTTTAGCACCCATAGAGTTTAAAAAGTTGGCCAGATCAACCACGTGGGGTTCTTTAGCAGCATTAAAAATAATGGTGTTCCCTTTGGCCTTTACTGCAGCCAACATAACATTAATGGTAGCTCCAACCGTAACCATATCAAAAAAGATGTTGGTGGCAGTTAAGCCTTCTTTACCTACAGTGGCTTTAATAATCCCTGTTGAATCATCAATACGAGCCCCTAAAGAGGTAAAACCTTTAAAATGCTGATCCATTGGGCGACTTCCAATATCGCAACCACCGGGATAGGAAACTTCTGCTTGGCCACAGCGCCCTAAAAGAGCCCCTAAAAAATAATAGCTGGCCCGTAAGGCTTGAGCATATTTATAAGGCACAATATGATTATTTACAGGGCGGGGATCTACCTGCAAAGTACCGTTTTCTTTATTGAAAGAAACTAGAGCACCTAAGTGCTTTAGGGCATCAATTAACACCCTTACATCCTCAATGTCGGGTAGGTTTTCAATGGTACAAGGCTCGTCACATAATAAAACAGAAGGGACAATAGCCACAGCTGTATTTTTTCCACCACTGACTTTAATTTCTCCACTGAGGGGATTACCCCCTACAATAACAATTTTTTCTTTATTAAACATGAGGACGGCTTTCGCCGACACACCTCCAATAATCAATCACTATATACTCATTTATTATACCATAGGGGATGAAATTGGCAAGAGTGGTAAGATATGGAAGGAAGAGAAGAAGGGGAGGCTATAGAAAACGGTAAAACCCTTAAAGAGAAAAACCTTTTATGTTATAATAAATAGGTCGTATAAAAGGTGAAGTATAACTTAAAATGACAATCTTTAAAGAGGTGAGAATATGAAAGAATACCCTTATGAAGAAGAACATGAGCAAGAGTATGACCAAGAACCTTATGATTTATATGAGGATGAAGAAGATTTTTATGAAGAGAACGTGGAAGAGGTTGTTATTGGTAAACAAGGTAGAATGCAGGTAATGGCTGGGGTGACAGATTTTGTATTTGTGATTCTTGGCTTAATTGTGGCACTGGCTGCTTTGGCCTTACTGGTTAGTTTAATTAATTGGGTTATTAGCGACCTTAACAGAAGCTTTTTTGTAATTCAAACCCATATGCAATAAAAAAGCTATTAGCTTACGAGGAAAAAAAGATGGAAAAGACATCATGGGATCAGCTACATAGTGAAATAGCTTTATGTAAAAGTTGCCTATTACATGAAAATTGTAAACAAAAGGTACCGGGACAAGGGGCGGGAAAGGCTTCTGTAATGCTTATTGGAGAAGGCCCCGGCCAGCGGGAAGATGAAACCGGGATAGCTTTTTCAGGCCCGGCAGGGCAACTGTTAACCCAAATGCTAAAAAGTATTCAAATAGAACGTAAAGAGGTATATATTACCAATATTGTAAAATGTCGCCCCCCTCAAAACCGAGCCCCGCTACCTCAAGAAAGGCAGTCTTGTTTGCCTTTCTTGCGCAAGCAAGTAACCCTTGTAAAACCTAAAGTAATTTTATTACTAGGGGCAACGGCCTTAAATACTTTATTGGGAGAAAACTTGCGTATTACTAAAGTGCGAGGGGAGTGGATTGTTCGTAAAAATATTCACTTTATGCCCACCTTTCATCCTTCGGCATTGTTACGAGATGAGAAGAAAAAACCTTTTGCATGGAAGGATTTGCAAAAAGTACGAAACTTTCTTCTTGAAAAAGAAAAAAATTAATAAGGAAGGAAATAATTTCGTGGCAATAAATAAGCTTAATTTGAGAATTGAAAGTTTTATTTACGAAAAATATTCTCAAGAAAATAAAAGAATAGTTTTAGGAGAGGGAAATATTCAAAGCCCTGAAATGATGTTAGTAGGAGAGGCGCCGGGAGCCCAAGAAGTGGAAATGGGCAGACCCTTTGTAGGAAAAGCCGGAAAAAACTTAGAGGTTTTTTTAGAAACTCTAGGATTAAAACGGGAAAATCTTTACGTTACCAATGTGGTAAAGTTTAGGCCCACAAAAAAAGGGAAAAGAGAAAATTTGGTAAACCGAACCCCCACCAATAAGGAAATGGATGATTTTATTCCCTTTTTATTAGAAGAATGGGAAATCATTCAACCTAAAATGATTGTAACTTTAGGAAATTCTCCTTTATATGCTTTTACAGGCGGAAAAAATATTGGCCAAACCCATGGAAAGCCTATGAAAATTGTAATTAATCAAAAAACAGCGGTACTGTTTCCTTTATACCATCCGGCGGCAGTTATTTACAATAGAGGGTTAATGGAAACTTATGAAAAAGATTTGCAACAACTGAAAATCTTTATAAAAAATAAAGCGTGACAACTGAAACCTTGATTTGTATAACTGAAACAAAAACCCATACAAAAAAAGGAGAAGGTGTTATAATAAAAACTATAAAGGAGGGGAGAATATGGGTGCGTTTTTAGCAATTAACTTACCGATTATTATTTTCTTTTTAATTGGTGTTGTATTTATGCTTATTGAAGTATTTACACCTGGGTTTGGTGTACCGGGTATTGCCGGTGTTATTTGTGAAATTGTAGCCATTGTACTGACTTACAACATTCACGGAGGCTTGGCCGCCTTTGGTATTACCATTGTAATTTTGGCTTTAATTGCCATTGCCATTTCTCTGGTACTAAAATCTGCTTCCAGTGGAAGGTTATCCAGATCTGGCTTAATATTAACCCAAGAAGAAAAGCCGGAGGAAGGTTATATTTCCACCCAAGATGCCCAATTGTTTTTAGGTAAAGAAGGCGTTAGTAAAACGGTACTACGGCCCACAGGCATTGGTGAGTTTGAAGGGGTGCGACTAGATATCGTTACAGAAGGCGAGTTTATTGATGTGAATACGCAAATTCGCATTGAAAAAGTAGAAGGAGCCAGAATTGTAGTAAGGGCTTTGGGATAAAAGCCTATACTAAAATGAAAAAGAAGGGATGATATTATGGAATTAATGATGATTTGGATTGTTGTGGCAGTGGTTATTGTAGCCATATTAGTAGGAATATTTTTACGCTTTGTACCACTAGGGCTATGGATAAGCAGCTTGGCTTCAGGGGTAAAGGTATCCGTTGGTACTTTAATGGGGATGCGTATTCGTAGAATACAGCCTAGAAAATTGGTAGACCCGTTAATTAAAGCAACTAAAGCAGGATTAGATGTAACCATAGGAAAACTGGAAACCCACTATTTGGCCGGAGGGAACGTAGATAGGGTGATTCATGCTCTCATTGCTGCTCAACGGGCCGATATTGAAATATCTTTTGAAAAGGCCTGTGCCATTGATTTGGCAGGTAGAAACGTGTTTGAAGCCGTACAAATGAGTGTTACCCCTAAGGTAATTGAAACCCCACCTATTGCAGCTATTGCTAAAAATGGTATTGAACTGAGAGCCAAAGCTCGGGTAACGGTACGCACCAACATTGAACGCTTGGTTGGGGGTGCCGGAGAAGAAACCATTATTGCCCGTGTTGGGGAAGGAATTGTAACGACCATTGGTTCTTCTGAAAGCCATGAAGAAGTATTGGAAAACCCGGATTTAATTAGTAGAACTGTTTTGGCTAAAGGCCTTGATGCCGGTACTGCTTACGAAATTTTATCTATTGATATTGCAGATATTGATGTAGGTAGAAACGTTGGTGCTCAACTTCAAATGGATCAAGCAGAAGCTGATAGACAGATTGCCCAAGCCAAAGCAGAAGAAAGACGGGCAATGGCTGTAGCTAGGGAACAGGAAATGAAAGCTGCCGTACAAGAAATGAGAGCCAAAGTGGTAGAAGCAGAAGCACAACTACCCATGGCAATGGCAGATGCTTTTAGAAGTGGAAAATTAGGGGTATTTGACTATTACCAAATGCAAAACACCTTAGCCGATACACAAATGCGTGAAGGAATAGCCAAATCTACCCTGCCTGGGAACAATATAGATGGCTAAAATACTTGTGAAGGCAATATTGCCTTCACAAACCTTCATTTAAATAATCAAAGAAAGGAAGTAGAAAAAATGGATGATTTATTGGGAATTATTGTATTAGTAGTCATCATTGCCTTAATCTCTTCCTCTTCTAAAGGGAAAAAGAAAAGCACTACGGCATATAGAAGAAACAATCCTTACCAACCTTTATCAAAAAATAATGAGGGAGCAACACCGATAAAGGAAGTTGAAGCCACCCCTCCTACAAAAAAGCAGGAAGATTGGCTAGGAAAAATGGAAGGAATTTTAGAAAAAACCTTCAATGGAGAGATGCCTTTTAATCCTTTCAGCCAAGGGGAAAACAGCTTTTATTCTGCCGATGCAAAGAAAAGAGATACAGGGCCTTACCATGAAATTGAAGAAATAAAAGAAAATAAGAATATTCTTGCAGAAGAAGGAAAGATTATTACAGGGCAAGGCTATCATTGTGCAAAAGAGCAAAGGGTTGCCCTTGTTAAAGGCACCCTTCAAAAAGAAAAAAAGCAAAAGGGGAACAATCAAAAGAAAGGGGAGGTTTATAATCAAACTCCCCAAGGACAGCCTTTGGTTTTTTCAAACAATCCTATTACCCAAGGGCTAATTATGGGAGAGATCTTAACCCGTCCTTGTGATAGAAAGAGATCCAGGCTATGAAGGATATCTCCGTTATTATTGCAGATGACGATAAGGGCATGAGACTACTTATGCGCAAAGTCATTGAAAAATCTCAAGGCTTTAAACTGTTGGCAGAAGCCCAAGATGGTATAGAACTAATGAAATTGGTAGAAACCCATCGGCCTCAACTAGTATTGTTAGATGTGGAAATGCCAGGACATACCGGGGTAGAGTGTGCAAAAATGATTCAAGACATGGATCCTTCCATTGTAATAATTTTTGCTACTGCCCATCAGCAATATATGGGAGATGCCTTTGAAGTGTATGCTTTTGATTATTTGATTAAGCCCTTTAAAATGGAACGGGTATTTGGCACCTTAAAAAGGGTGCAAAACCGTATAAACCTTCGAAACGAAAGGTCTATGCCTCAAGTTTTGGTGCAAAAAACCAAAGCAGCCACAGGTAGGCTCATGCTTCATCACAAAGAAGGGACCTCTTTTTTAAACATGGAGGAAATTTTACTGGTACAGCGGGAAGAGCGTTCTACAGTATTGTATACCAAAGGTGGAGGCAGGTATGTAACCAATCAAACCCTTACAGAAATGACCAGTAGGCTAGATGAAGAACTGTTTTTTAGGTGTCATAAATCCTACATTATTAATTTACGGGAAATAGACCAAATAACGCCCTACGGTAGGTGGACTTATATCGTTACTTTAAAAGGGACAGAGCACGACGCGTTAATTACCCACCAAAAATATGAAGAACTGGAACAAATTTTTTTGTAGGAAGAAAAGAAAGAAAGTCATTGCTTTTTAACGAACTCTTTGTTATAATAACTATCGCACCTTTCAAATAGGTGCGACCTATGTGCCTGTAGCTCAGCTGGATAGAGTGCCTGGCTACGAACCAGTAGGTCGGGGGTTCGAATCCCTCCAGGCACGCCACAAAACCCTTTAGCATTTGCTAAGGGGTTTTTATTTTCCTTCAACTTTTTCTTCATTATCCGGAACATACTCTAGTAAATCTCCCGGTTCACAGTGGAGTATTTCACAAAGGGCATTTAAAGTGTTAAGGCGAACCGCTTTAATTTTACCTGTTTTAATTAAAGACAAGTTGACATTGCTCATATCCATTTTTTTAGCCAGTTCATTTAATTGCATTTTTCTATCTGCCAACACTTTATCTAAGCGTATCATAATGGTAGATTGTAAAATGAAGTGCACCAGAAGAAAATAGCCCACAAGAATTTCTTATTGTAGAATGTATTTGAAAAGAATAC
>CAZEIB010000085.1:6938-8942 GCA_964511785.1 uncultured Oscillospiraceae bacterium | reverse complement strand
GCAAAATCGGTTAATGCTGATGACAGGTGCTCTTTTGGTTTTATTGGCAATTTTATTGCGCTGGATTGGTAGAGTTACAGAGGGGAATGGATTTTTAGTAGCCTCTCATTTACGTTCCTATATATACATTGGGCTTTACGGTGGTTGGATTTTTACGGTAAATAGACGTATCATTCACAAGCAGACGCGAAACTTGATGATTGCAGTTGGATTAATGGCCGTATTTTGGATAACCTTAAGAACGATAAAGTATCTGTACACAGACGATACCACCTTCCTTCGTTATTTGTGGTATATGTATTATATCCCTATGACTCTTATACCATCCCTATGTGCAATGGTTGCCGTATCAGTGGGTCAAACAGAAAAGTGGCAGCTGCCTAAATGGTCATTTATATTTTTAGTGGTTCCAGTTCTTCTTGCCATAGGTGTACTTTTAAATGATTATCACCAACTGGCCTTCCG
The DNA here is from genome assembly GCA_964511785.1 of uncultured Oscillospiraceae bacterium. Taxonomy (GTDB): domain Bacteria; phylum Bacillota; class Clostridia; order Christensenellales; family Aristaeellaceae; genus CAYFQH01. Next base: position 8,477 of record CAZEIB010000085.1, on the reverse strand, counting down.
TTTTTTGACTCCGGTATGGAATGATAATTTTATTTCTTATGGTCCGGTCTATTGGTGTTGCGTTGGTTGGGAAATCCTTTGTGGGACGTATGCCCTTGCTATACTCTTCTATAAGTGTCGCCTGCCCCATCAAAAAAGATTTCTGTTATTGCCCTTTGTTCCCGCAATATGTTCTATATTCTATGGTATCACCTACATCATACAACCTTCCATTCTAAAGGTAATTGCTGGGGATATTACTGCTTTTCTATGCCTGTTTTTTATTGGGTCGCTGGAGTGTTGTATCCAGTGTGGCCTCATCCGATCTAACAGCAACTATGATGAACTATTTCGTATATCCAGTTTAAAGGCCTTTATAACGGATAAGGATTACCATATTTTGTTGGCACCAGAGGGAGGAATTACCCTAACCGCTATGCAGATGCAGGATGCTAGGAAGGGACCTGTTCCACTAGGGGAGGGCATTCGTTTGTCTGGTGCAGCAATTAAAAAGGGATATGTGTTATGGATGGAAGATGTTTGCGAACTAACGGAGGTACTCAGCGAACTTAAAGATACAAGTAGTTATTTAGAGGGTAAACGTAAGGTTCTTCAAAAAGAATATGAAACCAAGCGAAAACAGCAAAAAGCGGTGGAAAAGAACCGTCTTTATAACAGGATTATGAATGAGACTCGTCCTCAAATCGAACTATATAGTGAGCTGGTAGAACAGTTGGATAGGGCTACGGCGCCAGAGGAAATACAGCGACTAGTTTCGCGCATTGCTGTGGTATCTGCCTATATTAAACGACGTGATAACATGATATTTCTTGATGAAAAGAAAGAAAAGGACAACAGGCGGGAAATGGAATTTTGTTTAGAAGAAACCATTAACGCTATTCGCCTTTGTGGAGTAAATTGCGAATATGAGGTTAATATCGAAAGCTTGCTGAGCATTGAGAAAATCGCTCGTTTGTATAAATCCTTCTATGAGATAGTTATGGCAAGCCTTAATACCCTTACCCATCTACACACCTATGTTAATGAACTTAATGGGGCTCTGATGCTTACGATGCATTTAACCTGTATCTATGATTTTAGTGAACTTGGTATTCCAAAAGCTGAAATTGAAAAAGATGGAGATAGTTGGATAATCACCATTGTTGAAGAAAAGGATGGTGAAGAGGCATGAAGATAAGGAAAAGGATACCAATGAGCTCCGTTAAGGAAGCCATTGACAATCTTCCCAGCGGTGTATGCTATTTTGATAGCCGCGACTTATTAAGAATGTGTAATCGACAGATGTATAATATCGGTTTTGCAATGATGGGCCATGAATTGCAAAGCCGCAAGAAGTTAGACGAAGTTCTTGAATTTCCCGATAGGAAAAGTGGTATAATTCGTGATGGAGAAACCTACCTATTTCCAGATAACTCCGCTTGGAAAATTCAAAAAAAACCTGTAACAACGAGTACAGGTGAAAGGTATACTGAATATCTCTGTTTTGATGTAAGCGAGCTATATTGGCAAAAGCAAGAGTTATACCGAAGTAATGAAGAA
>CAZEIB010000085.1:2748-6928 GCA_964511785.1 uncultured Oscillospiraceae bacterium | reverse complement strand
AGGTAATGATTCGCCTAACGCATATTGCGCGCAATGTGGTGTCTATTGCTCGTGAGGAAGAGATTCTTTCTCTAAAAATGCGCATACACAACGACCTTGGGGTTGCACTACAGTCTACCCGCAATTTTTTCACCCAGAAATGTCCTAGGGAAGAGAAAGAAAAATATGTTGCTGAACAGCGGAAGATGGCAAAAATATTACTGGGTGAGATTGGTAATGATGATGAAATTAATGTTTATATTGAACTAAAGCGTATTGCTGAAAAATTGGGAATGAACATTTTTACAACCGGCGAATTGCCTCGTGATGAAGAACAACGGAACCTTATTGCTATGGTCGTGCGAGAATGTTTGATTAATACCATCCGCCATGGAGGGGGAGACGAGGTTTATGTAAAAATAAACACAGGGGAAGATGATATTACTACGATCATCACCAACAACGGACTTCCGCCAAAATGTGATATTGTTGAAGGAGGCGGGCTAAGCTCACTGCGGGATAAAGTGGAACGATTTGGCGGCAGAGTAGAGCTGATTAGCCTACCTGAGTTTATGATGACAATCATATTGCCTGCAAAGGAGGAAAACTTATGATAAACGTGCTGATTGTGGAAGACGAGCGACTTGCCAGCGGAATGTTTGCTCAGTATGTAGAATCTGCCTCTGACCGTTATACCCTTGTAGATCCAATTAAAGTGGCTGCTGATGCGGAGCTTTTTTGCTTACGTGGAAAAATTGATTTGATTTTAATGGATATATGCACGGCTGGCAATTCCAGCGGTTTAGATGCTGCTGCAAAAATCAAAAAATCCTTTCCTCACATCAAAATTATCATCACTACCTCCGCTCCTGAATACCGTTTTATGAAAAAAGCAAGGGATGGAGGTGTGGAAAGTTTTTGGTATAAGGAGTTCAGCGATGAGGATTTGTTATCTGTTATGGATAGAACAATGGCTGGCCAGTCGGTCTATCCTAGTAAAAAACCTGATATTAAAATCGGATGTGCTTCTAGTTATGAATTTACGCCTAAGGAAATGGAGACACTTTACTGGCTGGTTAAGGTAGGCAGTATCAAAATTATAGCTGAAAAAATGGGAATTTCAGTAGATGGAGTAAGTAAACATATCAAAGGTCTTAAAGATAAAACCGGCTGTGCCAACACCATTGAACTGGCACTTCTTGCACATAGCAGTAAACTGGTTTTACCAGATTATTAATGATATAGAATCAAATATTTTCTTAAGTACCTGATAAAAAACAATCAGGTGCTTTTTTATTTTTAAAACAGTACCGATTTCGGTACTGTTTTTTGAATAGAAAACCAATATACTAAAGTTGGAAAGGTAGAATGTTATCTTGATTTTTTCAAAGGGGGAGAGACTGTGCAACGAGTACTTGTGAATATGCAAAATTTTGTTCTTGGTGAGGCTATAGAGCAGGTACTCAAAAACACCGGAGATTTTCATATTACTGTGGTTGAAAATCCTATGGAACTGCCTCAAAAACAGTTTAATATGGCCGCTACAGTTGTGTTAATGGAGGTTACAAGATATGTTCCCTATAGCCTAGAGAAACGAATGGAAATTCGAGATGAAATAAAAAAGAATGATCCAAATTGTAAAATTGTCCTTATGGTAGATGAGAATGCTGATAGTAAAACTGCCCAACAAATTAAGCAGCTCAAGCGGGATGACCTAATTGATCAATTTCTTTATGGTTCTGTATCGGCAACCTACCTTTCTGCCATTCTTGATACCTTGTGAGGGATTGATAATATTAACTAACGGAGGTGAGGTGGTTCAGCAAATAGCTTTGGATTGATTATTATACTAATGGATATGCGTTAATAACGAAAGGAGCGAAATTTATGAAAAAATGGATGAGTATTATATTAGTAATGGTCTTTATATTGACCTATGTTATGGTGGGCTTTGCAGAAGAAAAAAACAGCGCTACAACCCAACAGACTTTAAACTTAGAAGACCCAAGCACATTCCTTGGGGACTGGTATCTAATTACTATGGAGTATGACGGTTTGGCAATGAATGCAGTTGATTTAGGAATAAAAATTACTCTTACACTTAGCGAAGATGGTAGTGCAACGATGTTGGCCGAAGATGATGAGGAACCTCAGCTATTAGAATGGAAGATAAATAGCAAAGGCTTACAAATTGGTGAAGAAGAAGAGTGGGCTCTTGTGAAAATGGAAGAGGATGGTCTTCTGTCATTAGAAGATGAAGACACAAAATTGGTCTATCAACGTGAAAAGCCTGTAGCAGAGGAAGGAGATTTTGAAGATTCTCCCATTATAGAAGGTACTGAAGATGGGTTCATTGGTCAATGGACACTGAAACTGGTAGAAGCTGATGGACTACGCCTATCTGTTACCAGCTTAGGTATGGAAGTAACCATGACCATCAAAGGGGATATGCTTCAAATGGATATTATGGGAGAGGTTAAAAGTAGTACATGGAAAATGATGGATGGTAAGCTGATTACAGAGAGTATGGAACTAAATCTACACGAAAATGGAATGATTTCTATTGTGGAAGAAAGTGGCACAGTGATGTGGTTTGTTAATGAGGAAAAAGAAGAAGAGCCCCTTCTTCCATAGCATTATTCCGTTAACCAAGAGCCGAAAAACGTTAAGCCTTAAAGAAAAAATGAAAAACCCAAATAAAACACAAATTATAACCAGTGTATGGATAGTTGCTATGTGATGATTTTAGTGGAAATAGCTGGTTTTAGGATAGCGCCCAACAGATGGGTAGTTTGGAATGTGTATTGATGTTTTGGCAAGATAAAACTTGAGATTTTGTACTTGCCAGCAGATTTTGAAGCTGACAGGGACATTGGATACAAAAATGACACGTTAAAAATAGGGCAGATGTCTTTACGATTAACGACTATAGCATGCCTGTGAATACAGTTATAAGGGATAAAGGTTGTAATCTTGATTTTTGGTATACTATGTTAATTTGTTTTGTACCAGAAGAATAAGGAATATGTAACCTATATTATTCTATGGAGTGAACGGACCAGAGACTTTGTAAGGAGGGACAGCGGTGGGGGATTACTTGACAAAAAAAGCAACAATAAAGCGACCTTGGGAGGTTTTTATTGTTTTGATTTTAGGCCTTATAGGCGGAGTTTCACTATATAATTGTATAGAATTTTTTGTAAAAAATGAAGTGGGAACTGCCTTTGCCGGTCTTTTTATTACCGTTGCCCTTCTTTACCCTGCTGTGCGAATAGTAAGAAGGATAATTCTTCGTGTACAGGCAAAAAATATTGCAAGACAATTGGAAATGATTACAGAGGAGCGTATTTCTTTTCCAAAACTTCAAGGAATGATACCAATGAAGAGGTTGGTAAAAACTTTAGAGAAATTGATCAAAGGCGAATATATGCAAAATATTCATATTGATTGGGAAAATAATGGACTGGTTTTATATGCACCCCATAAACAAGTAGAAAAAAACCGGTTTATGGAAATGGAATGCCTCAATTGTGGAGCGAAAAATGCGGTATTTCGTGGGCGAATTGGACGTTGTGAGTTTTGTAATCAGCCACTGCTGAGTAAGGAAAATAATGGTAAGGGATAAAATAATAGAAAAATAATAATAAGTTCTATGATGTGTAATAGGATGTTCAATTTATTATTAATTTTTTATAGGAGAAGGAAGAAAGCGGCTATATCCTATAGAGAAAAACCTTCCGCTAAGAAAGAAATAATTATGAAAAAGAGAGGAAGAATATGACTACAACCGTTTATAATTGCCCCTGTTGCGGTGCACCTCTTACTTATTCAGGTGAGAGTAATAAGCTAGAATGTGCTTCTTGTGAAAATACATTTAACATAGAAATTCTAGATGGATTAAAAGAGGCTAAAGAGAGTAATATTTCCTTTGAAATGTCTAAAGAAAAATTTGAAAATGAGGATATTAAGGGTTATAGTTGTAAAAACTGCAGTGCAGAGCTAATGACTGATGACACCACCATTGCCACTCAATGCCCTTACTGTGGTAGCCCAACGGTGCTACCTATACAAATTGAAAGTGGTGTGAAACCTCAATATTTGATCTCTTTCAAAATAACAAAAGAACAGGCGACAGAAGCATTTCACGGCTATTTTAAAGGGAAAAAATTAATGCCAAATAACTTTTTAAACAGTAAAAATC
>CAZEIB010000085.1:0-2648 GCA_964511785.1 uncultured Oscillospiraceae bacterium | reverse complement strand
AAAATGGGGTTTGACAATATTCCCGTAGATGCAAGTGAAAAGTTGGATAATAAAATCAGCGAATCGCTAGAACCCTATGAGTTCACGGAAGCAGTACCCTTCCAGCTCGGATTGTTGGCAGGAGCCATGGCTGATCATGCAGATGTGGATGTGGAAATATGTCAGGCACGTGCTGTAGAACGGGTTGAGAAAACTGCGGAAGAGACATTAAAAAATACTGTTGGTAAATACGACAAATTATCTTTACATAATAAATATATTCACTCCTATGATGGGAAAGCTACACCGATACTTGCACCGATATGGATGATTACCACTGAAAAGAACGATAATGGAAAGAAAAAAGTATATACCTTTGCCATTAATGGACAGACGGGTAAACTTACCTGTGATGCAAAACCTGATAGAAAAAATCCTTATTATGGGGAGGCGGTGTATTTATAGCAGTGATGGCAATTGCGTTATTGATATTATATATGATAAATCAACTTGCTAATGGCACTGCGATAATTTCTGCCATAATTGCTTTCCTTAGCGCATTCATTGTAGTGGGTGTATTAGGCAATCAATTAAAAACGGCCTATAAAAAACCAAGTGCAGCTAATTACCTGCGAGAAGGTTCTTTTGATTTATATATCAAAGAGGACCATTTCTTATTTAGCAATATAAATAAAAGAAAAATTGAACAGAAGAGTTAAGGAGGAGGGAATATGGGACTAATTAAAGCCGCAATGAATGCCGCAGACGGAACCCTTGCCAGTCAATGGAAGGAATACTTTTATGTAGAGTCACTACCGGATACGATACTTGTGACCAAGGCACGAAAAAAAACCAAAAATCGTTTTGGTGGTAACCGTATAGAGGATGAAAATATTATCTCACAGGGTAGTATTATTGCTGTAAACGAAGGTCAGTGTATGCTAATTGTAGACCAGGGTAAAATCGTGGATTTTTGTGCCGAACCGGGAGAATATGTTTTTGATCAAATGGGTGAAGCCAGTTTATTTTACGGAGAATTTAATGAGAAAAAAGCAAGAGAAATTTTGAAAGAAACCTTCAACCGTTTCTCTTTTGGTGGTCAGGCAGGGAAAGAACAGAGGGTGTATTTTTTCAATACCAAAGAAATACCTAGAAACAAGTATGGTACCCCTAGTCCGGTGCCTTTTCGTGTAGTAGACAGTAATATTGGTTTGGATATGGACATTTCTATCCGTTGCTTTGGTGAATATAGTTATCGTATTAGTAACCCTATGCTGTTTTATGCCAATGTTTGCGGGAATGTAGAGAACGAATATATCTATGCTATGATTGAAAGTCAGTTAAAAACTGAATTGCTAACAGCACTTCAGCCAGCTTTTGCAAAAATTTCTCAGATGGGCATTCGCTATTCTGCATTGCCGGGACATACCCAGGAATTGGCAGAGGCATTAAATGAGGTGCTCTCTGAAAAGTGGGTGAATTTGCGAGGCATAGAAATTGTTGCTTTTGGAATCAGTTCTGTAAAAGCCTCTGATGAAGATGAAGATATGATTAAAGAATTACAAAAAAAATGCTGTATTCCGTAACCCCAACATGGCGGCGGCTCACCTTGTGGGTGCACAGGCGCAGGCTATGCAAAGTGCTGCAAAAAATGAAGGTGGTGCTTTTACTGGCTTTTTAGGTATGAACATGGCACAAAGTGCTGGGGGTATGAACACGCCGCAGAACTTATTTCAATTAGGTATGCAGCAACAATCTCAGCAGGTATCAGCTGAGGATAGGAATAATCCCCAACCATTAACGGGATGGACCTGCGCCTGTGGCGGGGTGAATAAAGGAAAGTTTTGTTCAGAATGTGGTGAAAAAAAGCCTGTAGGAGCACCCTTATATCAATGCGACAAATGTGGTTGGCAGCCTGAAGATCCTATTCATCCACCGAAGTTTTGCCCTGAATGTGGCGATGTATTTAATGAGTATGATTTGAAATAAATAGTTTGGCGAAGAACATGGCGTTAATAAGAAGGTTTATTGAAAAAAGTGAAATAACAAGTAATCCCCTTGAAGAAGAAGGCCTAAGAAAGCATAGAGTCAAGAGTACAGATACTTCTTCTTTTTTTGGCGAGGATATAAAGGTTTTACTATCTATAATTATTACAAACCTTAAAATATTTTTTTTACGTCAAAATGGGAAGAGGTATTATATTTCGTGGAATTACAAGAAAGCCTTAAAGGTATTGCCTCTTATAGGTTGTTTTTTTGTAGCGAACAGGAAACTTGAGTGTTCCTGCGGGGGTATGCTCAATATAATAGATATAGGTGATTAGGTTTTCACAACTGTTGTTCTAAAGTATTTCACCTTTACTGGCAAATACAGAAAAGTAGTATTTTATTAATTTTAATAACATAATTGTACTTAGCTATTGGTTTCTTCATCTTATTTGAGTTGTTTTTCATTTCTCATTTTAGCGAAGTGATTAATGGCTATTTATTTGCTAACAAGTGATTTTGCAAACCTTCGTATAGACTATCCGTATAGATGGACAACCATGTAAGGGAGAGAGAAAGGTTATCCATGTTTTTTTAATGTTTTATGACCACCACAGACCACAATAGGTATGGTGAATTGTCAAGTCAAGTGCACCATCTGTAGAAATACTTGAATAGGTGAT
>CAZEIB010000084.1:8619-9040 GCA_964511785.1 uncultured Oscillospiraceae bacterium | reverse complement strand
AAATTGGTATATTTGCTTTTTCATTCTAGCCCTCCAAAATAATTTAATAAACTATGGAACTTCTATTTTTCTATTGTGTTGAAAATTTCCATCCTTTTTTAGGTTAATTTTCAAAGTACTTACTCATTTCATGGGGCAATTCATCAATTAACAGGGTCTCGTCATTTTTCCACTTTACTTCTATGCTGAGCTGTTCTAACCATGCTCCTGAATAAAGGAGTTTTTCCTTTATGAATTGACCAAAAGAAAAATCAATTTGAGAAGTGTTTTCTTTTACTTCTACAAATGTATCGCCTCCCATAGCCCCTTGAGAAGAATCGATGACCATAGCTGTATAGGCTTTGTTTGGGGAGGTCACTTCTTTTACTACCGTATCTTTTCCAAGTTCTCCAAAAATGAAAAAAAGAAAAAGAAGGATTGC
>CAZEIB010000084.1:0-8609 GCA_964511785.1 uncultured Oscillospiraceae bacterium | reverse complement strand
ATAAAACCAAAAACAAAAAAAGCAAGAAGAATGAGTACAAAAAGAATGAGTATAAAAAAATTAACAACAAACATAATAAAGAAAAAAAGGTTCTTTTCCCAAACTGAAGCTGTTGCATATAATAAGTAAACTCCATAGCAGGAAAGAAAAAAACAAATGATTAGTACAAAGGTTGCTGCATGCCCACCATTTTCAGGGAACAGAGTTACACAAACCACATACCATAAGGCAACCAGGGGCAATAATTGAGAAAGAGCCCTTGAAACCCTTGAAACTTCCTTTCTTTTATATAAACAAAGGAAAAGCCCTAAGGCCGTTACAGCAAAATGAAAGATAAACCAAGGGATTTGATTGGTTAAAACAAACTGGTAACCTAAGGAAGTAAAGACTTTTGTAAAACCAATGAGTAGTAGTAAAAGAGCTAAATACACTGTTGTACCCTGTTTAAAAATCTTTGTCATAAGATTCACCAGCAAAAATGAATGCTTCCTTTTTTTCTGATTTTATTTTTTCTACTATATCATAAAGGCTTACTCTTTCAAAATCTATCGTATTTCTTTTAAAAGGCGCCATTCTACTATTTTACTTTCTAGTTAACCTTCTACTTTTATTGGTTTTTTCTTTCCCATTTCATGGGGCATTCTAAACAATGGTTTTCTTCATCTATGTTTTCATCTATCACTTTAGTAAAATCCATATCATTTAACAAGTCTATCATTTATTATTACCGCTTTAGCTTTTTAAAGCAAAAAAAGCTGATTATTTTCATAATCGGCTTTTATCAAACGGGTTTGGTGCACCCATACAATCTATAACCGAACCTTTTACCTCATCAAAAGTGATATCCGTTGAGCCATCTTTGTAGTTGAATGTGATAATGGCTTTATCGTCATAAAGATATATTCTGTTGATAAAAGTATCTATTAACATTTTACGATGACTCTTCTCACGGATATCAAGCTTACGGAAGCGATGAAGCCAAAAAGTCACAAACTCTGAACTAACTTTTGTGCGAACCAGATTTTCACCGGCAATCTTTATTTCCAAATCCTCTTTACGGGCTTCTAGTTCCTCAAGGCGCTCTTTGGTAGAGGAGGTAAGAATTCCCTGCTGAATGGCATTAAGGAGGTTCGTAATGCCTGTATTGGCCTCTTTTAACTGTTGCTGATATAGGGGGAGACTGGTACTTTCCTTTTCCTGTAAATCCATCACCATAGAAACAATAGCTTCAATAGCCTGATCATCCATAATGATTTTCATCGTCTCATCAATCACTAAATCTTCCAGCCATTTTTTACGAACGGGTTTCTTTTTACAAGTTTTTGTCTTCTTCACATTAACACATTTATAATAGTGATAAACCCGACTACGTCCAGTGCCACTCTCACCACAAAGATAGGCACCACAGTGACCACAAAAGAGTTTAGTAGTGAGTAAATATTCTTCCTCTGCCTTATGACGAGCGGGAGCCTTTCTGTTTTTTGCAATCTTTTCTTGTACACGATCAAACAGCTCTTTTGGAACAATAGCAGGAATTCCTTCCGGAATAATCACATCACGGTAACGAAATTCTCCCATGTAACGACGGTTTTTTAGCAGGAGCTGAATACTGTTATAATTCATTTTTCTGCCTAAAGTATTGGTAATTCCTTGCTCATTAAGCCAATCGCGGATATCGGTCATGGTGGCGCCTTCGTCATATCGCTTGAAAGCCTCCAGCACAAAAGGTGCGGTCAAGGGATTTATTTGAAAACGCCGCTCACTATCAATCACATAACCAAGGGGAAGTGTGCCACCATTGAATTTGCATTTTAGCGCATTATCTGTCATCCCTCGAATGACTTTCTCTGAGAGATCGGCAGAATAGTATTCCGCATAACCCTCAAGAACAGACTCAAGAATTATTCCTTCTGCTCCCTCAGAAATCACCTCAGTAGCAGACACCACTTTGGACACCATTTCTTTTAAGGGTAGATTTATACCTAGCGCTATCATATCGGTTTCGAGCAAAGCGATCCAGCTTCCAAACAATAACCACATCAAACAATTTCTTGCCACTATCTTTAATCATTTTCTGAAATTCAGGCCGTTTATCTGTTTTAGCTGAAAAAGCTCTATCAATATAGTGCTGGAGTATGGTAATACCATTCTTCTCAGCAAAGGCAGCACACTCTCGCAATTGTCCTTCAATGCTTTCTTCTCGTTGACTGTCGGAAGAATATCTTGCATAAATAACAGCTTTCACCGCCCACCACCAGCTTCCGGTAGTTCTTTAATTTTCTCAGCTTCCGTTAAAACGCGTAATTGATATTCAGCTATCCTGCGAAGATTTTCGAAACGTTCCGCTTTGTTCATCCCCTCTTTAATGAGTTCTGCATTATGGGTTTCCAAGTTGGATAGCACAGTGAGTTCTCCTATAGAAGCATAATCACGAATATTGCTGTTTTTTGCTAAATCAGGGTTGGCATCTCTCCATGCTTTGGCAGTGCAATTGAATAATGCGACATTGAGAAGGTCTGCTTCATCAGCATAGGCCAGCCACTCTTTGTTTTTTGTATAATTGCCTTGGGGCAATACATAGTTTTTGACAGCATCAGTATGAATAAGATAATTACTTTTAGATAAAAAACGCTTGGCATCCCACTCTACTTTTAGTCTGCTATTTTCTTCATCTTTTAGCCGCTGATACTCTTTGAGAAGATATAGCTTAAAAACCGGGCTAATAGCCGAACCAAACTCGAAAGCAATATCCTTATGGGCATAAGTGCCACCGTAACGTCCTGCCTTAACATACATACCGATAGCATTGGTTTTGGTAATCCATTCCTTTGCACTAAGGGTGAAGGTATGAAGGCCTGCCTCTCTTTTAAAGTGGTCGAAATCGACCACTTTGAAGTCCGGATTGTACATAATTTCCCAAGTGCCCAAAAATTCCAATGTAGCACGTGTACGCAACCAGTTTTTAATGACATCTGCTGCACGGGTTGCATCGGTACGTGCCTTTGCCATGTCGGTCAAACTGATGTAATCATTGTGGTCAATGCTTAAAATAGTAACAGGAATGTCTTGCACTGTAATAAGAGAGGTCTTTTTAACACCGCTCATTTACTTCCCCTCCTTCATCATTCGCAAAAGCATATCTTTTAGCTTACCGCTCATAGGTGATTCAGGATCAAAACACATTTCAATAAACTCCTGCATCTGGGTATTATCTTCAATCTTTGGTTTATAATCATAGAGTTTTCCTTGAGGTTGATCTGTGCGTCCATAGATATAATCCATTGAAACATCAAAGTAATCTGCATAAGCCAAAAGGGTTTGGTAGGATGCTTCTGCTTGGGCATTTTCATAGCGATTGACAGCAGATTGTGTAAGGTCAAGTTTTCCTGCAAGCTCTTTTTGAGAATGCTTCACGCTATGTCTAAGGGTCTTTAATCTTTTTGCGACAATACTCATCGATTCACCTCCAGCTGATAAGACAATCATAACCGAATATTGAACCGATGTCAATTCAATAATAAGCTTCTATAGGTTTGTGTATCTAGTAATTTTTATACGCTAACTTCTGTTGCAATCAGCCAGTTTACTAGTTACCATGATATGGATCATCTTCAAAGGAGAAACCATATGTTATTTATGTAAATTAGCCGCTCAGTACAGTTGTGATATTGTCCACTTTTTCAGCTCCTACTGAGCCCCTTTTTTTCAAATATTTTGAATAAACTAGGTTGCTAGATTAATGCTATATGTATTATAGCATAGGAAGAAAAAAGGAGAAAATACAATCTCCGTTTTCTTATAAAATCTCGTTAAATCTTCCTGCCTACATATGAAGATTTAACGAGATTTTATTGCCAAGAGTACTCTTTAAAACTTTTCAAATTTGAAAGGTTTTAAAAGCGCTTTGGCAAATATTTTGGGTTTCCAAAGGGAGCCGCAGCTACCCTTTGGCACACGATTTTGCGTTAGCAAAGTCTAGTGTGTTATGCCTGCCCACCGACTGATAGGAAAAAGTGTCATTTCATTTGGTAAAATGACACTTTTGAAGTAGTAGGAGAGCAGAAGAAAATTTCTAGCGAACGGCGAGAAATTTTTGATCTGTTTTCGATGAGGTGGGTGAGCATACTGACACTACAACGAATCATATCCAAGTCCTATCTTTCTGACATTGGTTATTCATAAGGACAAAAACAGATTGAAGAAATACAGCCTTTTTTTGTTATCTAAGAATCAGAAATAGTAACTTCCAGTTCGTTAATTTACAGTTTGAGTAATCCATGCAATTCTAAATTTTTCTATGCTTGAAAATCTTTTATCTCGTTCAGGACTTGTCGCTTTCATAAGAATACAAAACCTTTCATGAGACAACACCCACTCTTCTGATTCATAATTGCTATCCGTGAATAAAGAAAACCCCATTCTGCCTAAGGTGAAAACATTTGTTATTTCATCAATAGTTGAATCAATTCTGTATTCTTCTGGCGACATGAATCTCTTACTGCCCCACAGTCTTCCGACACTATTTATATAAGGCTTTTTTTCGAAGAAATCAATATCACATATTGTTGTAGTTGATGTATGAGTGTCGTACATTATACTTCCATCATAAAAATCAATCGCTACATATCCTTGAGTATTAATATGCTCAAGAAACTGAATGATATCGGAAAACATGTTAAGTTTAACATCAATTGAGAGTTCCATTATTCTTTTATGAGATGCCTCATACATTCTGCCCATACACTCCCCATCAGCCCACTTAAAGACAAGAGCAAAACCTGTGCCGATGTATTCCGAACCAACATACTTAATCAAATTAGGATGATTTAAATTTTTATATATTGAAAGAGTCTTCACCAGTCTATTAATTGCATCTTCTGGGAGACCTGCATATTTGGCAGTCGGAGCGCCAGCGTATTTAACAAAATATCTCTGTCCATCTTTTTCTATACCAAAGCAAATATTACCAGAATTTTGATCATCAAAAACTTTAAATACTTTTCCATATTTCGACAGAAAACTAAAATTATACGGCTTCTTTAGTTTATATTCAATACCATTTATATTTTGAATTATCATTATACCTCCTAACAGCAATAACTGTTTCATAGGATGCCCACTACCCACAAAAGCACCTTTGTCATATTGTTTGTGCCTACTCCGCCAACTACATAAAGTAGCATAAGATATTCCCAGTTGATCTGCTGTTTTTTTACTCAAACTTCATCTGATAACTTGACCGATTCTTCCTTGAATTCCTTTTCATATTTGCTATTCATACCGTCAACGCCTTTCTATTTCAACTCTTTTATACGTTTTGGGACTCTATTGTTTTTATACCACTCCTAAGTTTTTGAATTTAGCATTTCATTATTATTTATCACAAATTATATCAGATGCTATAGCTTTTTACAAAAATCTTAACAACACTGACGCTTGTTATACATTTGTCTCAATTCCAATATACGCCTACCTTCGTAATAACCTCATTCCCCATACATCAATTGATTTATTCTGTCCTGCTGCGCAAACAGCCAATTTGTGTACTCCATTTCAGTTATTTTACCCGACTTTACTTCATTCTTTCTAAGTTTTCACTTTTAAAGGCTTTAAAAGCTACTTCTACTTCTTTTAATTTTTCAGATCCTGGCATTTCAATCCTGAGCTTCTTCACCTTATTGTACCAATACATGTAGGCATTTTTATGCGCCAACTCATAGTCCGCTTTCTTCGCCTTTTCGTCAAAACGTTTCTTGCTGAGTCGTTTTCCTTCACGCCTGCAAGCTTCACTGCAATAGGTGGGGATATTGGCTGTTTTAGCAAGGAATAAGCTATTGCAGAGCTTACATCTTTGAAAAAATAAACGGTGCTCATATAGTTGTTTAAGCCCATACATAAGCAGGGGCATTAAAGATATCGTAGCAAAACTGTACTCGTCATTAGCAAGGTTTCCTGCCCAAAGTAACCCACAGGGATGGCGATAATATTCCTCGTCAAAATACCGCATGGGATATTTGGGACTATCACACTGCCAGTCCATAATATCTCTTTCAATATTGTACCGATAGGGCAATGTTAAATCTTCAATTCTACCAATAAATTCATGGATATGTTCTTCGTCGTCCGAATTTTTCTTTGTCTTGGAATCAATATCATTTGCTCTATGAAATTCACTCCATAGCCTAAGGGAAAGGAAACGGTGGCATAGGTTGTCCGATTGATAGAAATTCTCCAAGAGCAATTTCGTCACCTCTAATAAGGGTGATTTTTTATTGCCAACTCCATCTCCTAATCCAATACGGATATCTGCCATTATCCACGCCATTGGATTGAAGCATTCTTTTACAAAAGTTCCTAAGTCCCGTTTTGATTCACCAAGTATTCTCGCCTGTTTATACCCTCGCAGATATCGCTGAACTTCCTTTGCCTCGCCAATCAGCACATGCTCCCTGTCTTTATCAAAGTCCAAACGTAAAGCCATAATGCAGTTGTTCGTTATGGGGATTACAGTTTCTTCATTGCTCATTATAGAAACCTTTCCTTTCTTTTTATGGGAATCTAAGTATCTACTTTTGCTATTATCTATACTATATCATCAAACCATAGACAAAACAAACCTATCCTGATAGTATTCGCTTATAGGTAATATTAAAATGCATATTTTATTTAAGGCAAAAGGAGGAAAATAATCATACAAAATTTCATATTGTAGGTGGTTTCATGAATAGCAAAGGACCGTAAGCAATAACCCTACATCTTTCAATCCAAAAGCTTCTTAACTTCTCTACATCCAAAGGCAGGTGATCAAGAATACCTCAATACGCCATTATGCGCTTCGCTAAACAAAAAGGCCCTGCTGGTGCTTTAGAAGCACATCACGAGCGAACCAAAGAAAAATATGCCAGCAACCCTGATATTGATACGACTCGCAGTAAGGATAATTTTCATATTATAAAGCCTACAACATCCTACAAGCGAGAAACGGATAACCGCATTACTGCAGCAGGTTGCAAAACCCGCAAAGATAGTGTCCGTTTTGTAGATACTCTGATTACTGCCAGTCCGGAGTTTTTCAAAGATAAGAAGCGGGAGGAAGTAAAGCGATTTTTCCAAATAGCGGTAGATTTTCTATCGCGAAAAATTGGAGCAAATAATATATTTGTAGCTACTGTCCACATGGATGAGAAAATGCCACATATGCATTTATGTTTTACCCCTATCACAGAGGATGGACGCTTATCTGCCAAAGAAATCATCGGTAACAAAGTTCAACTTACCAAATGGCAAGATGATTTCTTTACCTATATGGTTAAAAACTTCCCTGAATTAGAACGTGGTGAATCTGCAAGTGTAACCGGTCGACGACATATTCCAACACGATTATTCAAGCAAGCAGCCAACCTCTCGAAAAAAGCCACTCGTATCCAAAATGAACTTGATTCCATCAATCCTCTAAATGCAGGAAAGAAGAAAGCAGAAATTTCACTTCTTTTAGATCAGTTTTTTCCTCACTTAGAAAAACTGGAGACACAGCTACGCAAGTATAGACGAGAAATTTCTTCTCTTGTAGGCGATAATACCACACTGGAAAAGAAGCTAGATGCAGCCAAACCCAGCATCCCAAAACAGCTGGAAGAATCAAAGCGACAGCAAGAGTTTGATTTTCTTCGAAAGTTTTATAGAGATATTCCGCAAGAATATAAAGACGCTTATAGTTCGTTTCAGCGAAAAAATCCACACACACAAAAGCGATAAAAACTCTTGGATAAATACTTGAAATCGACTTATTCCCAAGCATTGCACATTGATAATTTAATTAGGAGGTATATTTTGGGTAGACGCAAGAAATTAATAAATAGCACCAAAATTCCACAACACGAAATTGAAACAATCGCTCGCTGCATCTTCCCCGATATACTCGCCTTTTATGAAAGTGAAGAGGGGCAAGAAGAATTTGCCCGGTGGAAGCAACAACAAGAAAAGAAAAAAGATGTTTCAAAAGGAAAGTCCAAAGATTAAGCTTAATACAAATAGAGGGATGATATCGTAAATGACGATACCATCCCTCTATTTGTCTACTGATCACTCTTCTTTTTACGTGGGCCTCTCGGTTTAGATTCCGGACGCTTTACCACACCATTGCGAAAATGAGTGGTCTCAAACGTATCGAAACAAATGAAAAACCCGAGCCCTTCACCAACAATGACGAATTGTGGGGATTGATTCGGATTATACGGGTTTGGTGCGGGAAACAGGACTTGAACCTGCAAGGGCCTAAGCCCACTAGAACCTGAATCTAGCGCGTCTGCCAATTCCGCCATTCCCGCGAAAAAAAATGGTGGATGGGGGCGGATTCGAACCACCGAAGTCGACGACGGCAGATTTACAGTCTGCTCCCTTTGGCCACTTGGGTACCCATCCATGAAAAGGGAATGTTTGGCATTTGCCAGAAAAATGGAGCTGGTGATAGGACTTGAACCCACAACCTGCTGATTACAAATCAGCTGCTCTACCAATTGAGCTACACCAGCAGGGTGTACTGGTCAATCGAAAATGGCGACCCGGAAGGGGCTCGAACCCTCGACCTCCAGCGTGACAGGCTGGCATTC
>CAZEIB010000083.1:5473-9109 GCA_964511785.1 uncultured Oscillospiraceae bacterium | reverse complement strand
CTTTTCCCGCATATAATCCTAATTCAAAGGCATAGCCCGTTTGAAACTCACTGGTGCCGGGAGCATTTACTTTTTCTAAAATTTTTTCTTCCAAGGCCACGCCTTCCAGTTTATCATGTTTAGCCTTTTCCGCTTCGTAAAATTCACTTTGTTTTTCGTAGGTACGATAGCCCGTGTGAAAAACTGCATACTTTAATTCTTCCCCTGTGGCCTGTTCAACTAAAACCCTTAGGCTATCTGCTACCTGAGGCATTATTTGTACAGAAATATTTGATGTGGGTACTTTCCGCTCACTATATTCCATTAAGCTGGTAACCTGGCTTCCCACAGCATCATAATAATCCATTGGCAAGGCATGCCAACGATTTGTAAGCATTAGAGGACTTTGTGCCAGCAACTCATTTCTGGAAAATCCGTGTTTTTCACCGGCTGTACCTTTTACATTACTCCAGTCCATAATCACCCAGCCATCTTCCGTTACTTCCGGAATATCCGGTGTTTTCGCTTCCTCTACCAGCTGATTATATTCTACCATTGCCATTTGGAAATCTGTTTGCGCTTGGGCATTCCGCTCTTCTGTTGCTTTTTTTTGCTGTTCCAACGTTGCTTTTTGGGAGGCATCTACTGCATAGGTTACCCCGTATGCCACCAAAGCCAAGAGGGCAAAAACAATTATCCAACGTACAATTACTTGAATGGGATCTTTTTTTCTTTCTTTTTTAGACATATTCTGCTCCTTTATCAAAAAACCATGTTTTTATTATAAGTCAATGTGATGTTTTTCTGATTGAGTCTATCAAAACCATTCGCTACAAAAGGGGAAAACCCTTTTTCTTCTTTTATTCTATTCTATTTTATGTAAAATAGCTACTATTTTGTTATTTTCTCCATGAAATTGTAAAACCCAGTACCTTCCTTCAGGTGTTAGTACCTTATATTCCAACAACTGTTTATTCCCTTCTAGTTGGGTTAAAGTAGCAATTCCATCGCTATCACTATAAATGCCTCTATTCCCTTTGCCATTAGCCACTTGTCCTAAATCCCTAAACAAGGCTGTTACCCCTTCTATTGTCATTCCGATTTTGGCGTGTCTTGGTGGCTCCAATACTTCCTCTGTCATATAAACTTCTGAAATAACTTTTCTTCCTTCAGCATTTTCACTGATGGCATAGCCCCAAGGATAGGTCAACTTTGTTTTTCCTTCTTCAATTTCGCTTTTATCAGGGGTTCCATTCATCATTTTTTCAAATTCATCTTGTAAGGTTTTATTAATAGTAAAATTTTTAAAAGTATCTTCAACAGAATATTTTTTAACAACTTTTCCTGCATTAATCACGTACTCCACTTCACGGGTATTGCTTACAACTCCCATTTCATCTATAGCAACAGCCCTTAAAAACACCCTTCCATTAGGTAATTGAATTTTATCCCCTGCTGTATAAACGGGTGAATCCGTGTCTGGCTTACTGCCGTCAATGGTATAGTATATGGTCACTTTGTCCATATTTTCGTGGCGTAGTGAAACAGTTTGTTTTGATTTATAAGTATTAGGAGCCAAGTTGGCATCTGGTGCCGGTGGTAGCGGTAAAGAAATCGTATAGGAAAGAACCAAAGGATCGCTGGTCAATTCTCCATCTCGCGCAATAGCTCTAATAACAAATACGTTATTTGAATTAAGATAAATTGGCTGTGTATACAGTTCTCCTTCCGTTACAGGGTCTTTAGCAGTAGGCAGCCGGCCTTCTTCAATTGTATAATAAACCTCATATCCCTGAGGAGAAGTCAAAGGAATGTGAATATATTCTGAATATACGCCTGAAACCAATGTTTTTCCGTCTTTGGTTTCAATTTCAGGCATGGCAGGTAATGTTTGACTTCGTTGCCGTAAAAATTTTTCTTCTCCGGTTTTTTCATAAGCGGTTTGCATAATTGTAGCGGCCTCTGTTTCTCTATCGCTACTCATAAGAATACGAATGAGGTTTTCATAGGGCTCTTTTTTGTTACTTGCCGCCTCCACTTGGGTCATTAAATAACGATAAATTTCTTCGCCTTTCTCCACTTCCCCTGCCACTTCATAAGCAGAAGCCAAGTTTAACAGCCCCGTAATATTATCCTTATCTTTTTTATCTGCACTGGCACGTTGCTTTTCATCTGCAATTAAAAAATTTTCTATGGCTAGATTTACTTTCCCTTCTTTCATGTTTTCCTCAGCCACCAACCAGTATGCTTCAGCAGGCCCTTCACCACCTAATTTAATATTTAGGCGCTGTCCCGAAGGTATTCGCTTCAAATATACAAGGGCCCCTAGCCCTAAAAACAACATGAAAGCAATTAAAACAATACCTAATTTCATCCAATTAACAGCTCTTTTTTGTGCCTTTTTTAAATATTTGTTTTTCGACTCCATCCGTGAAGCCATATTTCGTGTTTCAGTTGGTATAGGAGCAATTCCCCTTTTACTTTGAGGTCTTCCTGCATCAGCTCTATATTTTTGCTGATTTACATCACTCCTGCGCCTTCGTACTACATCACTTTCTTCTTCCTTGTTACGGGTATCTATTACTCCGTCTATTTCTCTTGCTCCATAAATTTTTCCTTCTCTTGGCCTTTGTTCTTCCCCACGCCCTTGTATTACAAGAGGTCTGCTGGAAGGTTTTCCCTGACGAATTGCAGCAATTCCTTCATCTTTTTGTGGTTTCCGTTTAAGCATTGTCCCGCAAGATTCACAGGTCAACGCTTCCTCTTCCATATAAAACCCACATTTATCACAAATCATGAAAAATTCCTTTCCAAACAGGTTGCGGATATTATTGCAGTTGCCTTAAAGCATCATAGCCCTCATCATTTTCAAACTCTCTTTCAGGGCAATCTCCCCCAAGGCTTTCAATGGCATTTCTAATTTCAATATAATCCAAATAGCCTATTTCTTCCTCTAAAGCAGCTTCTTTCAGCGGATCTAAAGCCAGCATATTTCCTATTTTCCCTAGGTACCCTGCAAACAATCCTCTTTTTTTAGGGTTTTCTTTAAAAAATTTTAAGGTAATATTTAATATTTTCTCACTACTTCCAAAAGTAATGAGCCCATCTAAAAGTGCTTCCTGTCCATTTAAATTCGCTCGATCCAAAGCATTTTCCATCGCCTTTTGCGCTACTTTTCCCATTTCTTTTAAGCTTTCCATAGCATTTTCAGCCAATTCATCTTCTTCATTTCTAAACAGCTGCCATTTAATATAAAGCTTCATAGGCATTTCGCTGTTCATCTCTCTTAAAAGTCCAATGGCTGTCATTTTCCCATCTTGAGAACTGCCGGAATCTTCTAATAAAGCAACTAATCTTTTTTCACAAGGAAGGCCTACTTCAATAATACGTTCTTGGAGCAAATCCGGCACAGGAAGGTTTTTTTGACAATATTCTTCCAACCAATCTACCAATACTTTAGGATCATCATATTCTGAAAAATAGCTGCCGGGCGTAAGGCCCTTCAACCAAGTTGCCGGAGTATTAATAAAACGAATATAAATTTGAGCCATATCCTCTTCTAAATCTTCCAAGTTTTCATACTTTTCTTTATGGTTTTCCAGCCATTGATTGGTAAACTCTAAAAAATGTTGATCAAAATTAATCAATTCCATTTGT
>CAZEIB010000083.1:2985-5373 GCA_964511785.1 uncultured Oscillospiraceae bacterium | reverse complement strand
CCATTGATTGGTAAACTCTAAAAAATGTTGATCAAAATTAATCAATTCCATTTGTTTTCCTCTTTTCTTTAGGAATTATTTACAGGTTGCCTGCTTTAATAACTTCTTCAATTCTTCAGTGGTAAACTGATGCTTTGTTCCACAAAAGTGACACACTAGCTCTGCCCCTTCATCATCTGTAATAATCTCTTCCAGTTCTTTTTTTCCTAAAGAGATTAAAGCCTTTTCCATTCGTTCTCTGCTACAATCGCATTGCCAAGAAATGGGGGTTCTTTCAATGATTAAAGGATCTAAATCTCTAAACCAGTCTTCAATTAATATATCAATATCTGCATAAGACAACTCTTGGCTGATAGAGGCAAACATAGGAGAGCGAAGTTCAAGTTCGGCCAATGTTTCTTCCTCACATCCAGGCATAGCCTGTACCAAAACTCCTCCTGCCTGTAGCACCGTCTCCCCTGCTGTTAGTACCCCCAAAGCAGTTAACGAGGGTATTTGCTCACTGGCTGTATAATACAAAGCAAAATCTTCTGCAATGGTTCCTGTAGCCAAGTTCACTTGACCTACATAAGGCTCTTTTAAGCCTAAATCCTTTACAACCGTCATTCTTCCCTCTTTCCCAACAGCACTGCCTACATCCAAACTTCCGTCGGCTAAAGGGGGTACAGTAATATTGGGATGACTGACCATGGCTTTAACCACTGCGGGTTTTGCCACAGCCACCATGGTTCCTATAGGACCATCGCCTTGAACCGTTACCGTTACAGAGTCTTTCTCATTTTTCATTGTTGAACTTAGCATAAGAGAACCTAACATTAACCTACCCATAGCCACTGTGGCCACAGGCGAAGTATGGTGAATATTAGCTGCTTCTTGTACCAGCTTGGCAGCAGAGCAAATTAATACCCTTGCCTGTCCTCCTTTAAGGACTACATGTACCATCTCATCGGGATGGTTAAAATATACTTTTGGTTCTGACATCATTTTCTTCCTTTTTTATTATTAGTAGGGGTAATAGGGGTTTACGGTTTCATACAAACTAGGATCAGCAGGTTTTCTGGCTCCAATATGCCATCTTTCCTCTTTAAGGCTGGGTACTTCCATATGCATATCCCCATATAGGGCTACATGGGCAAAACCTGATTCAATCAACCATTTTTCAAGTTCTTCAAAAGTATGAGCTCTTTGGGTTTGCACTTCATCAATCCGTTCATACAATCCTTGAAGGTTTTTTTGAAATATAGCAAGGTTCATTTCTACCAATGCGGTTTTTTCATCAAACTGATTTTCCCATAGGTAACTATACTGCTCTGTATCCTCCCAAATAAGGTTATTCCCTAAAATATTAGAAAGTTTATAAGGAGTGGATACATCAAAAAACAAACAGCCACCAGGCTTTAAGGCCTGATAAGCAGAAGTAAAAAATGCCTTAACATCCTTTGGTGTGGTTAAATAATTTACCCCGTCACAGGTGCATAGTATTCCATCCATTGCCCGGTGGAGACGAAGGTTTCTCATATCTTGGCGTACAAAAGGAATTTGCATTCCTTCTTTTCTAGCCTTTTGGGATGCTTGCCATAACATTTCGGCTGAAATATCAATACCGGTAATAGAAAACCCTTTTCTATATAAAGGTAGGGTAATATTTCCGGTGCCACAGGCGCATTCAGCAATGCTCCCTCCACGGATGCCGTAGTACTCCATCATTTTTGAATAAAAATCCGCCCAGGCAAAATAATTTACCTCTTTCATTAAACCATCATACACTTGTGCAAAAGCTGTATACAAAATCAATCAACCACCATGTTTTTACTAGCCAAAGTACCTCTACCTTAGCCTAGTATATTATTATATCATATTTGTAAAATCCATCAAAGCGAAAGCTTTCTCCTTTTCATTTCTATTTTGTAATCCACTTTAAAAACTCACTTAATAAATTAAACAGACTTTTTATTTTCTCCATCTCCCCCCTTATATCAAATAGCAACATAAAAAAGAACCAATCAACTCATTGGTTCTTTTTTATGGTAAATTTGATAATTTTGATAATGTTAAATCATTGAAGCTAAATATTCGTAGGCTTCTTTTAAAGCAGGTAAAGTTTCTTCCATCCCCTCAAACTCTACGGAAATAATTCCATTGTATCCAGCATTTTTTAATACTTGTATACATTGTTTTACAGGAATGACCCCGTGCCCCACTACTGTCCCACGCAAATAGTTACCTCCTCTAGTAGGAAAATAGGATTCTCCAGGTTTTCCTTCTTTGCCTGATTTATACAGCATATCCTTAGCATGTACATGAAAAGCATAAGGCGCTGCAATTCCCACAGCAAAATCACTTGGTTCATCAGCACAGGCAAAATTGCCTATATCAACAAGCCAGCCA
>CAZEIB010000083.1:2600-2975 GCA_964511785.1 uncultured Oscillospiraceae bacterium | reverse complement strand
ATTCATTTTATATTTTTTTTTCTTTTTTTTTCTTCTTTATATTTATTTAAAGTAAACTTACAGCATTACAGAACTTAACAGCATCATTCAAGTTATTAACCTTTAAGGAGCACATGGCAGCATTACTGTTAAGATTAATTCTTCCACCCGTTTAGAGTCCTGCATAATATAGCCATGGTTTTCTGTACAGGTTTTAATCCCTTTCTCTTTACCATATTCTGCAACTTCACGAATAAAAGGAGCCGTTAGTTCAATTACTTCAAAATAATTTCTTGCTTTTTCCGTATACTTCCACACAATATCATGGCGCAATACACCAGCACCCAATAAAGCGGCAATGTCTATACAGCCTTTGATTCGCTTTGCTTCCTCTTC
>CAZEIB010000083.1:0-2542 GCA_964511785.1 uncultured Oscillospiraceae bacterium | reverse complement strand
AATTTTTTCACAGTGCTTCTTAATATTTACAGCCAATTCTTCCAGGTTTTTTTCTCCTTGACCCCTTTGAAGTTGAAGGTCAATAAACTCTATGGCATCATAGCCTATTTCTTTTGCCCTATCGCAAATATCAAAGTAAGTAACTTGATTCGACTTCATATATTTTTCAAAACTATAACTGGACACACCTAACTTCATCATACCTGCTCCTTTATGAACCAATCGTAGCTAAAGCTTTTTGCAAATAAATAACAGCATTTTCAATGTCTTGATAAGGAGTTTCTCCCACTTCCCGTTCGATCGTTAAAAATCCTTTATATCCAATGTTTTTTAAAGCCTTAATCCATCCATATAAATCTACATCTCCTTCTCCTAAGGGCAACTCTTCAAAGGAAGGATCTGAAAAGTTATCTTCCGTTATAATCCCATAAACAATTTCAGGATCTTTTACAAAAAGTCTTCTTCCATCCTTAGCATGGGTATGTACAATGTAGTCTTTTAAAATATCTACTCCTTTTACAGGGTCATCTCCTGTAACCATTACAAAGTTCGCAGGGTCAAAGTTTACCGCCACGCCTTTAGAATATAGGCCATCTAAAAAAGTTTTTAACGTACTGGCTGTTTCTGGCCCTGTTTCAATAGCAAAATGCGCTCCCACACTGTCTGCATAGTTGGCCAATTCTCCACAGGCATCTTGCATAATGGCATACCGTGGGTGGTTTTTATCTTCTGGTACTACTCCTATATGGGTTGTTACAATATTCGTCTCCAATTGCTTGGCTAAATCTAAAATCCGCTTGGAATCTTCTAGCAATTCAGGGTTTAGTTTAGGGTCGCCAAATCCTCTTCCCAAGTCTCCACAAAGAGCTGAAATCGTTAATCCCCGATCTTTTACCTTTTGTAAAAAAGCTTTTCCCTCTTCCTGTGTCAGGGTTTTAGGAGACAGTTCTCCATAGGTTGCATAGGCCTGTATTCCTTGGGCACCTACTTTTTTTGCATCATCTAAAGCGACCTCAATCGGTTGACGGAAAGATTCTAAAATAACCCCAATAGAAAATTGATTCATTTTTTTGCTCCTCTCATATCCTGCTAAAGGTATACTACTTACTTCCTGTAATTATAGCAAAACTTTTCCCCCTTGCCTATACGCTTCTCTCTTCTTTTCTCTTATATATCTGTAAAAAAACAAACATAAGAAATAAACATAGAATAAAGAAAGAAGATTTTTCGAAAAAAAGGAAGAACAAGAGATATTATTCCAATGAATATCAAGATTACCGCTATGGTTAAAAGATATAAAGCCGATAACAAGAAAAGTTTACCAAGGTTAGAAGCAGGCTTTTTTTGTTTGGCAAAATAAGGTAGAATAGAGGATGAAATATTTTAAGAAATGAAGTGTAGCGTTGTATTTTAGTCAGTCTGTTTTTAAAGTGATGCAGGTTACAGATTTGCATCAGGCTCTTAAAGTGAATCAAGATACCCTCCGATTTCTTGAAAAAGCTATAGATTTAGAAAAACCGGATTTAGTCGTATTTACAGGAGATCAACTAAAAGGGTATAGCTTGGCATTTAAAGGGAAAAATAAAAAAGTAAAAGTAAAAAAAGCCATGGAATTATTTTTAGAGCCCTTTAATAAAAAAAACATTCCTTTTACCTTAACTTTTGGCAATCACGATGAGGAAACGGGTATTGGAAAAATAGAGCAAGAAGAAATGTATCAAAGTTTTGCCAACTATATTCAGCCTGACCAAGAGGGAAATCCTGGATGTAAAGGAATTTATATAAAAGATGAAAAAACCCTTAACCCTAGGTTTGCCTTATATTTATTAGATAGCGGTACCAGTGAAAAAAAAGGAGGATATGAAGGAGTTAGCCAAGAAAACATTGATTGGTTTACAAAC
Source organism: uncultured Oscillospiraceae bacterium (assembly GCA_964511785.1). Lineage (GTDB taxonomy): Bacteria > Bacillota > Clostridia > Christensenellales > Aristaeellaceae > CAYFQH01. The sequence continues at coordinate 641 of CAZEIB010000083.1, read as the reverse complement.
ATTCGAGAGGAAGAAGAAAAAAACCATGGCGAAAAAACTCCCGGAATATTACTCATTCATATTCCTTTGGAAGAATATTATGAAACCTTAACTGTAACAGATTGCAAAACTAAAGGCAGGGTAAAAGGGTATCAGAAAGGTTATGAAGGATATTATCAACTGCCCAATCCAAAAGAAGGGGACTTTTTTAAGGAAGCTCCTTGTGTGCCTAATGAAAACCGTGGCTTATTTAAAGTGTTAAAAGAAGATGGAAAAATGAAAGGAGTTTATTGTGGACATGACCACAAGAACTCTTTTGCTAAAGATTACCAAGGGATTGAGTTGGCCTATACCCCCTGTAGTGGCTTTGCAGGCTATGGGCCTGGCGTAGACAGGGGCGTAAGAATATTTACCATAACCCAAAAGGAGAATGAAGTCACTTACACAAGCCAAGTCATAAGCTATAGACAACTTTTAGGAAAAAAAGTTTCGGCACCTTTTAAAAATTGGTTTGGAGAAAAAATTCCTTCTTCTAAAGAAGCGGCTTTCGATTTGGGAAAAAAAGGATTGCTTTGGCTCCTTGCCCTTGGTCTTCTAGGTGCTTTGCTATATTGGTTTATATAATATATCCCCTACTAATCTATCAAACCATTAAAAAACCT
>CAZEIB010000082.1:0-9124 GCA_964511785.1 uncultured Oscillospiraceae bacterium | reverse complement strand
GGTCACTGCCGGATTCCAATATAGCTACTTGCATAAAGCAAGTAGCTTTTTTTATGAAATTTTGACACAATAAAGCCTTCTTTATAAAAGAAGATTTTAAGTTGCCCAATAAAAAAAGGTTTTCCCAAGAAAAAAGATATGTGGGTAAAACTGATAGTAACTTATATAAACAATATACGATAGGTAGTGAAAAGATAAAATATAGATAGAATGGTGGTAGTTTATTTACCTATTTTAAAAATCATGATAAATAGAAATAGGGAGAGAATTAAATAATTAATTTTATATTTAATAGGTGGCCAGTATTCTATTCATCTAAAATAAAATCACAGCATCAGCAGTTATAGTGATGATGCTGTGATTTTTTATTAGGCATAAAACTCAACATGAATAAAGAAAATTATTATATTACAGTATAGCCCTCTAACAAATTTGGCTGGTTAGCCATGGTATCTTCTTCAGTAATACTTCTGATAACTTTACAAGGAACTCCTGCGGCAATGGTATTATCAGGAATATCATGGACAACAACACTACCGGCGCCAATGATACAGTTATTACCAATGGTAACGCCACCAGTGACGGTTACATTAGCACCAAACCATACATCATTACCAATAGTTACAGGTTTTGCAAAACAACAGTGAACAGGAATGCCTTGTTCATTAAGCATGGCTCGCCTTTCCATAGGTAAAATAGGATGAGAGGGAGTAACGATGGTTACATTGGGACCGAAGCTTACATAGTTGCCAATAGTGACTTTGGCGTCATCTTGAATGGTTAAATTATAGTTTGCAAAAAAGGAATCACCAATTTCAGTATGGCTTCCATAATGAAAAAAGACAGGTCCTTGAATAAAACTACCCTTACCGAATTTGCCAATAAGTTGACTTAAAATAGCAGAACGTTTTTCCACCTCATCTTCAAAAGTTTGACTATATTCTTGGCTTAAATTATGAGCACGAAGCTTCATTTTGCGAAGCTCTGGATTACCGGGGGCATATAGTACACCTTTTAAAAGTCGTTTTTCTTCAGTTGACATATAGGTCCTCTTTCTATTTTTTATAACAATTATTTTAAACTTTCAGGCAGGGGAATATTGCTAAGAATCATATCCACATCTTTTTTATGACAGACTTGATAAACATATTGTTTTCCAATTTTACTATCATCACATAAGTAAACCTTTTTTTTAGCAGCCTTTAGCATAGTACGACGTGCATAGGTTTCCATTTCAGAGTCATCTGAAATGGCGCCGCAATTTGAAATGCCTTTAGAAGAAAAAAACAGCCAATCCACATGAAAATGACGTAACGATTCTTCAGTAAAACCGCCACAAAGGCCTTCGCAGTGGTTATATAAAAGCCCCCCTGTTGAGAAAACTCGAAAATTGGAGCCTGTTAATAAAGAGCAAATACGAATACTGTTTGTAATAATGGTTAAATCTTTTTTATCCAACAAAAAAGGCAAGATGTTTTGTACTGTGGTTGAGGTATCAAGTAAAAGAATATCACCATTGTGTACAAGATCAGCGGCTTTTTTGCCAATAATGCGCTTTTCTTTTAATTGAATTTGGTGACGAGTTTCAATGTTTAAAGTGGTATTGTTGTATAAACGTAAAGAAACTGTGCCGTATTCCAGTAGCACCATATTTTGCTTTTCTAAAGCCTTTAGATCTCTTCGTATTGTTGAGGTGCTCACATATAAAAGCGCCGCCAAGTCTACAATAGAGATGGTTCCTTTTTCTTTTAACAGGTCAAGGATATCATTTAAACGATTGATTGACATTATAACTCCTTAAGCATAATAAATAAATTTTGAAAAAAAGATGATAACTTTTTCATTCAGGATGACTTATAAAGATAAGTTTTCAACATTGATGAAAAGGATTGAGTTTTGGAATCAAACTAATTATACTACAAATGATAGAAAATAAGAAATTATAGGGCAATACACCTAAACATAGGCAATAGAATTTGTTTATTTTGTATATGTAACCTGAGAAAGGGCAAAGTATGAATTGGGATAATTATTTTAACAAGTCAAATAAATGCTTGGTTGCCGGGCATAGGGGAGAAAGGTTTTTATCTCCTGAAAATACCTTAACGGCTTTTAAAAGGGCAATTGATTACGGTGTGGATATGATTGAAACAGATGTGAGAATGACCAAAGACCATGAAATAGTTATTATGCATGATGAGGGCGTAGAACGCACTACAGATGGAGTGGGGCTAGTAAAAGAAATGACCTTGGCGGAGTTTCAAACATTAAATGCGGCAAATGGATTTGAAAAATTTCCTAGAGAAGCACCTCCAACCTTAGAAGCTTTTTTAGATTTAGTAGAAAATAATCCCAAATTGTTGATTAACGTTGAATTGAAAGATTATCCTCAAGAAGGAAATGAAAAGTTTGCCTATGAATCGGCAGATAAGACTATTGCCTTAATTGAACGTTATAATTTGGGAAAAAGGTCTGTTCTTAACTCTTTTAGTGGAAAACTTTTAGAGTATATTGAAGAAAAATATCCGAAAAAATATCTTTTTCATGGGTTTTATCCCTACCCAATAATGGGAGAAACTAGGATAAAGCCGTCAGAGTATTTGTATTGTGCCTGTATATTTCCTGTTTACTTTGATGAAAAAGGAAATAAGGATAGTTATAATTATAATGTGCCGCCCAAAAACTATTTCAAAAAAGTGATTGATGATGGTGTTATGCCTTGGGTAGGAGCAGGAATTCGTGGACGTAAAGAATTGCTTAAATCCATTGAATATGGGGCAAAACTAATTACTACCGACTATCCTGAAGATGTATTAACCATGTTAAGAGAAGAAGGATTACACGACTAAAAGAGATAAGGGGAAAGGTGAATGGCTACAATTAGTTTTGAAAATGTCAGCAAAAGTTTTGGTAAGGCGACCATCATCAGAGATTTGAACTTATTGATTGAGGATAAAAAATTTACTGTTTTAGTTGGACCTTCCGGTTGTGGAAAAACCACTCTTCTTAGAATGATTGCAGGAATAGGGCCACAAACCAGTGGTAAGGTACTAATTGATGGAAAAGATGTTTCCAACATAGAGCCGGGAAAAAGAGGAGTGGCAATGGTTTTTCAAAACTATGCTATTTATCCTACCATGACAGTAAGAGAGAATATTGAATTTGGATTAAAAAACAATAAAGTACCTAAAGAAGAGAGAAATCGACTAGTTCACGATGCTAGCCAGAAGGTAGACTTGACAGAATATTTACAGAGAAAACCCAATACCCTTTCAGGAGGGCAGCGTCAACGAATTGCTTTAGCAAGGGCTATGGTGAAAAACCCTTCTGTATTTTTAATGGACGAGCCTTTATCAAACTTAGATGCTAAATTACGTGTGCAAATGCGGGTAGAATTAATAGAACTTCATAGAAAATTGGAAGCGACTTTTGTATATGTTACCCACGATCAAACAGAGGCCATGTCTATGGCTGATCAAATTATTTTAATGGACAAGGGTAATATTATGCAAATTGGAACACCGGCAGAAATTTATAAAAACCCTGAAAACATGTTTACTGCTTGCTTTATTGGCTCTCCTGCAATGAATATTCGTAATACTCAAAATCGCTTTAAAGTAGGGTTTAGGCCTGAACATGGGATATTGGAAAAAAAAGTTACAGCACAAGCCTTTTTGAAAGACAAGGTGAGGGTTGTTACTAGAGAAATGCTAGGAAGCGAAACCATATATAAAGTTCGTTCTCAAACTGGACAGGAGTATATGGTTACAGAAAGAGCAGATCGTTTTCAAGTGGATGAGGAACTTTACCTAGGGGTGATGGAGGAAAACATTTATTTGTTTGATAACGATGGAAAGCGGATGAGAAAAGACCATCAGGGATTTAGCCGTTTAATGCAACAGCTGAAGGAGGGTGATTGCTATTAAACGTACAAAAATGAGACAGGGCTTACGTCCTTATTTAATGGTTGCTCCGGCAATGATAGGCTTGGCTTTTTTTACCCTATATCCTCTATTTGAAGTAATTCGACTAAGCTTTTTCAATGTGAATATGCTAAATCCCAGTAAAACAGCTTATGTAGGGCTGAAAAATTATTTTCAAATATTTGCCAGGGCAGACTTTCAAAGGTCTTTAATTAATACATTTATTTATACTTTTTATGTAGTGATTATTATTTCTATTATATCTTTGCTGATTGCAATGTGGATTAAAAAGAGCACCAAAATTAATAAGGTAGTATTAGCCTTTTCTTTTGCACCTCATGTAGTATCCATTGTTTCAGTATCTATTATTTTTAGTTGGATGATGAACCCTGAGTTTGGCCTATTTAATTATATTTTGAAAAGCTTAGGTTTACCTACCTCTAAATGGCTTACAGGTTCCACTAGCGCCCTTCCTTCTGTGATTTTTGTATCGGCTTGGAAAGCCATAGGGTACGATGTATTAATTTATACTGCAGCCTTAAAAAATATCCCTCAAGAGTTGTATGAAGCAGCCAATTTGGACAATGCAAAGCCTTTTACAGTGTTTCGAAAAATTACCTTTCCTTTAATTTCACCACAAATGTTTTTTACTTTAATTTTAAGAACCATCTCTTCTTTTAAAGTATTTGAAACTGTTCGTTTATTAACCAATGGTGGGCCTAATAATGCTACTTCCACTATTGTGTTTCAAGTGTATAAAGAAGCAATGATTAATATCCGTATAGGTTATAGTAGTGCAATGGCCGTAGTTACCTTGGTCATTGTGGGAATTCTTTCGGCCATTTATTTTTTATCACTATCTAAACAGGTTCATTACCAATAGAAGAAGGAGGAAACGAAGGATGAGACTTGCAGGAAAAACTCTTTCAACCATTGGTAAGTTGTTGCTAGTTTTTATTTTTGGATGGCCATTTTTCTGGTTAATTAGTATGTCCCTTCAAACCATTGAAGAGGCAAACTCGTTAATACCTACTTTATGGCCGGCCACCCTTCAATTTAAAAACTATGCTACTGCTTGGAATGCTACCGGTTCTTACAGCATGCTTCATTATTTTAAAAACTCTATTATTGTAACCGGATCTTCAGTTGTTATACAGGTACTTATTATGGTGCCGGCAGCCTATGCTTTTGCAAAATACAAATTTAAGGGTTCTGGGATAATGTTTACACTCATTTTGGCAGCATTGATGGTGCCAAGTCAGGTTACCTTTTTTCCCTTATACAGTATGTTTTCTTCCTTTAATTGGATAGATAGCCTATTGCCTTTAATTTTACCGGGAATGACCAATGTATTTGGTATTTTTCTGTTACGACAATATTTTAAACAGGTACCGGAGGAGATTATCGAATCGGCAAAGTTGGACAATGCCTCAGACTGGGCAATTATGTTTAAAATTATGTTGCCCATGTCATCGGCAGCTGTTGCTTCTATTGTGTTATTTAGTGTAATAGGCACTTGGAACGACTATTTTTGGCCATTAGTAATGACCAACAGCGATGCTGTTAGAACACTGCCTATTGCTATTCAAAGATTAAAAGAAGTGGAAGGATTGGCAAACTGGAATGTGGTTATGGCAGGGAATGCCATACTGACCCTACCGGTTTTAGTAGTATATTTGTTTACAAATAGAAAAATTATGAATGCTTTTGCATACTCAGGAATTAAATAGGAATATTGCCTACTTTAAGTAGGAATAAATAAAAAAACGGAGGGAATAAAAATGAGAAAAAAACTTTCTATTTTACTGGTGATTTCTTTGTTGTTAACCCTAGGTGTAGGGACAGTTTTTGGTGAAGAAAAAACTGTGGTAAACTTTTGGCACTCAATGGGAGGAAGTAACGGGGAGCTGATTGACCAATTAGTGGCTGCTTATAACGGTTCTCAAAATCAGGTAGAAGTAATAGCCACCTTTCAAGGGAACTATGCTGAAGCTGCTGCAAAAGCGGAAGCTGCCATTTTTAACAATAATGCCCCTGATATTTTACAACTGGCACAGGATAATGTTGGAAGGCTAGCTTACAACGGTATTTTTGCAAACTTATTACCTTATATGGAACAAGACCAAATTGATCCAAAGGATTTTGTTGAAGCTTTTGTAGCAGATGCTTATTATGATGATGAATTAATAGCGATTCCCTTTGGAAGATCAGCACAAATTGTATACATTAACGAAAAAATTATGGAAGAATTAAATTTGCAAGTACCTACTACTTGGGAGGAAATGAAAGCTTTTTGTGAAGCGGCTGTAATCAAGGATGAAAGTGGAAATGTAGAAAGATATGGAATTGCCATCCCCTTTGATCAATGGAATATTTTTGCTTTTATTCAACAAGCCGGAAGTACTTTTATTAATGAAGAAGGTACCTCTTTAGGTTGTTATGAAGATGGAACGTTGGTTAGTATTTTTGAAGGACTAAGAGAAATGCAGCAATCCGGTGCCTTATACTATTGCGATCCTACAAACAATATTGCAGGTAGTTTATTTGCTGAAGAAAAAGTAATAATGAAAATTGAATCTTCCGGTGGCATTCGTAGCACTTACAATACCTTAGAAGATAAGTTCCCTTTTATAGTGGCTCCTATGCCAGCAGGGAAGATTGCCTCTATGCCTACAGGAGGAAACGGAATTGGTATATTGGCTGCTTCTAAAAATGTAGACGCTGCTTGGGACTTTGTAAAGTGGTTTATCACTAACGATGAAGGCGGGTTATTCTTCGTTCAAGGGTCCGGTTATTTACCCTTCACCCAAACAATGGCTCAATCTCAAACAATTCAAGAAATGTGGAAAGAATATCCAAACTTTAAAATTGCTTTTGAGGCACTGGAAAACGGTGATGACAGTTATCGTGTTGTAAATTTAACCCCACTTATTGCGGAACTTAACACTTGTATGTCTGCATGTTTAATTGATGAAGCCGATATCCAAAAATCAGTAGACAATTTAAAAGATGCAGTTGAAATTATTTTAGCTGAAGGAATTTAATTGCTACTAGCCATGAAAAAACAACCCGTTGGTAGCAAAACTAACGGGTTGTTTCTCTGAAAAAAAGGAGGAAAAACCATGAGTGTTATGATTAATCAATCCTGTCCCAAATGTGGAATGATTCACGAAAGCCAAACAAAAAAAATACTTATTCAAGTGGGGGCTATAGAACAAGTTAAAGAAATGCTACAGGGATATAAAAAAATCTTAGTGGCTTCTGATGGGAATACCCGCTCGTTAGGAGCTGAAAGAATTGTGGAGTTGTATAAGCAGGAAGGCGTTCAAGTAGAAGAAGCTTTTTTTGATACAAAAGAAACGATTATTCCCGATGAAAGAGCCATCAGTTTTCTGATGGAGAAAGCTTCCTTTGGGCCGGAAGTGATAGTTGGCGTAGGGTCAGGGGTTCTTAATGATTTATGTAAATATATAAGCTATATGAAAAAGATTCCTTACATGATTGTAGCTACGGCTCCAAGTATGGACGGATATGCTTCAAAAGGTGCTGCCCTGATTTTAGAGGGGATGAAAGTTACAGAAAACACCCATGTACCTACTTGGATTGTAGCTGATACCCAAACCCTGGCATTAGCCCCCATAGAAATGATTCAAGCGGGGATTGGAGATATTGTTGGGAAATACTCTTGCTTAAACGATTGGAAACTAGCACATATCATTACAGGAGAAGTTTTTTGCCAGGATGTATACGATATGGTAAAAAACCAGACGGATGTTATTGCCGAAAATATTACCGGCTGTATGAATAGAGAATTGCCTGCAATACAAGCTTTAATGGATGCCTTGGTAGAGGTAGGGATTGCCATGAGCTATATGGGAAATTCCAGACCAGCTTCAGGGAGCGAACATCACTTTTCTCATTTTTTTGAAATTGTGGGTATTTTACAAAACAAACCTTACTTACCCCATGGAATTGACGTAGCTTATTCTGCAGTACTTACCTGTAGATTAAGGAAAAAGGCACTGTCCCTAAATCCTGAAAGTTTTGAATATGTTTTTGACGAAGAAACTTACGAAAAAAAAATGGAAGAAGTTTTTGGGAAATTAAGCAGTGAGGTTATTGCCTTACAAGAAAAAGTGGGATTTTATCAAAAAAATCGTTTAGAGGTTATTAAAGAAAAGTGGGAAGAGATAGTAGTTTGCATTGAAGAAGCCAGCAAGGGTGAATATTTAGAAGAACTGCTTAGAAAAAGCGGATTGCTTATGGAAACATTTACAGATTTTTATGATGAAGACATTATTCGTACCTGTATAGCCTATGCCAAAGATTTAAAGGACCGCTATACAGTATTGTGGTTATTAAATGATATTGGTTTTTTAGAAAAAATAGCACAGGAGCTTAAGATATGAACAACACTCAAATTATTGCCTTGGACATGGACGGAACCATTACCCAACATAAAACGCCATTAGAAAAAGAAAACAGAAAAGTATTAGAAGAATTACAAAAAAGATATCGTTTGGTGATGGTTGGTGCCGGCTCTTATCAGCGGATTTATAACCAGCTAGAAGAGTTTCCCATTGATGTTATAGGTAGCTACGGGATGGAAATCAGTTTGTTTGATTCTAAGGAAAAGGAACTGAAGCTAGTACATAAAGAGAGGCAACCAGTAGCTAATCAAAAAGAAATGGAAAACAGAATTACAAAAATTCGAGAAGAATTTGGTTATAGAGATTATATTGGAGATAGTGTAGAATTTCACGATAGTGGGATGATGACTTTTGCCCTGTTAGGAACGAAGGCGAATATTAACGACAAATTGGCTTTTGATCCTACTAGAACTAAAAGATGGCCTATGTATAAAAGTGTAAGCAAAGCTTTTTCTGAATATACAGTATTTATTGGGGGAAGCAGTTCTTTTGATATTGTACCCAAGCCCTTTGATAAACTATTTGCTATCAAAAAATATTGTAAGGAAATAGGTATTCCTTCAGAAAAAATGATTTACTTTGGAGATGATTTTGGCATTGGAGGAAATGATGAACAGGTTTTTAATTCTCACATTCGTTTTGTTACCATGAAAAGTTATTTAGATTTTCCTCATATGTCAAAATTTTTATTATTATAATCGTAGTAGAAAAGCAAAATGGAGTGGTATAAAAAGAATAGAGTCCCGAAACGTATAAAAGAGGTAAAATAGA
>CAZEIB010000081.1:0-9193 GCA_964511785.1 uncultured Oscillospiraceae bacterium | reverse complement strand
ACCATTATTGAAGCCACAGCGGAGGGACTGAAAAGGGCCCGGAGAACGGAGGAAGTGTGAAAACGCAGACTCCGTTTTTTTGCGCCATTGTCGGGGTTGCACGGAACGGCAAGCAGGGCGAGTGTATAGACACTCGCTATTTTTGCGCCCCGAGGGGCCCGCAAAAATGCTTGTTGGGGAGCCTCCCCAAACCCGGCAGACTTCGGGACAAAGTGTCCCGAAGTGGCGGCGCATAGCGCCTTTTGTCTGCGGCCTGTCGCTATCGCTCCTGTGCCTTATTTTCTCGCCCGCCAGTTACGCCGAGCAGATGATCGATGTTGGCCTTGATCGCCGCGGCCTCCCGCATATCCTCCTGGGCCTTACGGTATTCCGCATAAAGGGCCTTTTTCTTTTCGGCCAGCTCACGGCGGGATTTTTTGAGCGCGTCCATCTTTGGGAGCTTGGCCCCGGCCAAAATGTTGTTCAGCGTAGCCTTGGCCGCCCGGTAGCTGGCAAGCTCGGCCTCGTGCGCGGCAAGATATTTCTTGCTGTACCGGGCCGCCTTGTAGCCGTCGAACACAGGGCGGGTCTTGGCATAGTCCACCGTGGCAGCCATGAGGTCGGAGGTTTTGGCAAGGGCCGCCTCGGTGTCCCGCAGTTCCCCGGCCAGCGCATGAAAGCGATCCACGGCCCCGGAGGTCTTGGCGGCCAGCGCGTCATAATCTCCCAGTTCATGCTCCCGGAGATATTGCAGGGCAGCGGCCATCTGTTTGAGGTTGTAGACCTTGGCCCACCGTTCATAGGCCGGGCCCTTGCCTTGGCTCAACCGCTCTTGAATGTCGATAATGAGATTGACCCGCTGGGGCGGCGGGGCCTCGTCGGGGATCTCCGGGGCAGGCCGCTCACCGGCGATCACCGACCGAATGTCCTCGGGATCGTAGCCGTCCCCCAAGGTGGATGCCCGGAGCCGGGTGGGTTTCTTTTGCCCTGGCACAAGGAACGAGATCACGCCGCCCCGCCCGCGCTTCACGGCATACCCGGCCCCCTCCATAAGCCGCAGAAACGCCTCGAAGTCGGCGGGCTTTTTTGCCAGCGCATCCCCGATGGCAAAACGGAGCCTCTGCTGGGCAGACGGGGGCCGTTCACCGATCCATTGGCCGTAGTGGAGGAAACGCCCCTTGCTGTGCAGCTTGGGATTGGTAATCACGGACAGGTCATTTTCCAGACACACCCGGTCAGAGAGCCGTCGCAGGGCGCTGGCCGATCTGAAAAAATCCCGGTATTTGTGGGCGCAGTCCAGCGCGGTTGAATTATAATAAATGTGGTTGTGGATATGTCGGCGGTCTGTATGGGTGGCAACGAAAAAGGCGTGTTTGCCCTTCGTCCAGCGCATGGCTGTCTCATAGCCCACACGGTTTGCCTCCTCGGGGGTGATCTCTCCGGGCTTGAAAGACTGGCGGATCTGATAGCACAGCACATCCGCATCCCGCCGCTGTTCCCGGCCCGTGATGGCTTTGTATTTTGCCTTGGAGAGCAGGAACTCCGCATCGGCGGTCATGTGGTCGCACTCATAGCAGGAGATCAGCTCCCCGCCCTCGGTCTTGTCCGGGTTCTGCCCATATTCAAAACGGTCTTTCAGCGATTGGGCGACGGTTTCTCCCTTGCTGATGTGGTGAGCCTTTAGGTAGGTCGTGGCCGTGGGTATTCCCCCTTTCCAAGAGAAAAGCGGCGGCTATACATAGCCGCCGCCTCGCTGCTTCGGGACAAAGTGTCCCGAAGTTATCAGTCCGTGATAAAGCACTTCAAGGAGTAGTTGAGCCCGTCCAGCTTGCAGATCAGCCACTCGGCCACGGCGGGCAGGCCAAAGGGAGAAAGGAGAAAAGCCATCACCAGCCATGTGATCCCCCACGGGGTATGACTCTGAATGAACAGCTCAAACAATCCGCCTACTACGAAAACAAGGGACAGGATGCCAGCTACCCAAGACGCAACAGAAACACTAAAACTCAATACCGCTACGATGAGTGTGAGCGCCAGCATGAAAGGGGCGGCGATGATTTTCAGAATGATCCGCATAACTTGATACCTCCTTGAAAATTGAAAGATTTTTCCTACATGATAATTATACCTCCGTCCGGGTGGGACAACAAGGATGCCTTTGACAGCCTAAATTTTGAGGTAGAGCACCCGAAGTCTCCTTGCCGCTATATTGTGAAATGCTCAAAAATATGGTAGACTGATGTAACAAAGGGGGCGATTGTCATGGAAAAGCAAATCGCATTCTCCAGCAAAATTGATATACAAGAGTATCACTATTTCAGTTTTACATTGTTTGCGATAGATAGACAGAATTATGACATAGAGATTTCGGTCAACTATGGCCTTTCCCATGACGAGCCAAACACTATCGTCGCAGATGTGTGGGCTGGGATTGCAGATGATATGTTTAGGCGTTATCTCTATACGGCCCATATTTCCCAAACGGAACAGGCATTGGATGACTACGCTGGTATCGCAATAAAGATACACAACAGCCACACTTTCCACAAAGAGCTGAAAACCTTTCTGGAATGGGCCTATAAAAACCAGCGCAAATAATGTGGCTTTCCCCACTTCGGGACACTTTGTCCCGAAGTCGAGAAAACCGGGGGATGGCACAAGGCCATCCCCCGGACATTCAGAGCGCCGTCACAGCGGAGAGCTTCTTCAGCAGATCGGACAGCGGCTCCCACAACGCCGCATAGTCCTTTTGAAGCTGGGCAATATCCTCGGGGTAGATGCCCCCGTAGGTATTGGCTTGGATCGCCACTTGGTTGAGGTTATTTGCACACCGCCGCTGTAAGGACACCAGCTCCCGGATGTCCGAGAGGTCAACATGGAGCACATACCCATTGAGCGCCATCTTGCGGACATAGGCGCTCAGGTTGCTGATCCCGGCCTCGGCCATGCGCCCTTGAATAACCTCCATTTCATCGGGGCGCACCCACACATTGATGGGCATACAGCGGACGCGCTTTTTTGTCATCGTTCCTCGCGCTCCCGGCTGCGGCGCTTGTTGGGCGGCTCTTTCACCTTATCCAGCTCCTTTTCCTGTTCCGGGGGCGGAGCCGGGAGCTGGTTGTTCAGAACACCGTCGATCATGTTATAGTTATGCTCGGCGGCGATCTCCGCGCTTTTCATGGGGTTATATCTTTCTTCCATTTTGATCCTCCTATCGGTCGCCCCGGTCGGGGGCTTTTTTCTTGGGGGCAGGATCGCCCCGGTTGGCTTCGGCCAGAGCAGCAGCCTCCTTCATCTGCTGGGCAATCGACCGGGGCCTGTCGCCACTTTCCCGCCGCAGCTCGGAAATATTGGGTGCGGGACGGAGCTCATAGTCGGACGCCTGCTTTTCCGTCAGCGGTTTGGTGTAGGTCAGATGACCCCACGCCAGAAACGCACCGCCCTCCATGGGGATGCGCTGGTCGTAGTTGACGATCTCATCCGGGGCGTTGTGGGGCGGCTTCGGAAATGTGCCGATGTCCACGGGCCGCTGGGTGGAATAATACTTGTAAAGGCCGGGGGCCTCGATCTGCACGGCTTTGACCTTGTAAAGCCGCTGGTAGTCCTGCACCCGGTCTGCAAAGTCCTTTTCCATAGCGGTCAGATCGTTCCCGTAGTGCCCCCACTCATATTGACGCTGGCCGTTTTTATCATCGTAACAGGCCCATGTGACATAGGGGGACGGAGCGGTGGGGTGTTCCCCCAGCGCAAAGCCCCTGCCGTTTTCCAGCATGACAGCCTTCAGAATGGCATAGCCTTGGTTTTTATCCATTGTTCCTCCTTATCGTGATATATCTTTTTCCGCTTTCCGGGCAAAGGGCTGGAGCTGATAGGGGCTCTGACCGTCCTCGGGACGCAGGAAGTCCAGACGAGCCGCCGCCCGGATCGCGTTCTGATTGAGCTGCCGCTGCCACGCACCTTGGCTGGGAGCCCACTTGAAGCCCTCGGATTTCAGCGCTCGCCGCTGATCCTCCGGGGGCTTTTCATCGAAAAGCAGTTGCAGACGGTTCTCGGCCTCGTTGATCTTGGCTTCGCCGCCGGGGAAAGTCCAGCCCACAAACTCGCTGCGGTTTTTCAGCTCGTCAATGCGCTGGCGCACCCGGCGAATATTGGCGTTGTTGTTTGTCAGCAGAAAAGAGGGATAAGGCACCGGGTCTTTGCGCCAGTCATTCGCCATAGAGGATTGCAGCCTGCCAATATCCTCGTCGGACAGGCCGGGACAGCCCTCCAAGGTCTTGTGCTTGCGGTAATAGGCGTTGACGCTTTTCATGGTGGCTTGCAGCTCCTCCAGCCCCGCCAGCTTCTTTTCCAGCTTTTCCACAGCAAGGTCATCATCGGCGCTGATCCCGCCCGTACCCACAGACTTGATCTTATCCAGCAGCTTTTCAATTTCCATGTATTCGCCCATATTGCGGTCACGGGCGGCGTTCTGCTTTTCCTTTTTGCGTACCGGGAAATTACCGCCCCCGGCGATCAGAATGGACGGCACACGGCCATCAATGACATGGGACTCGTTGAGGTTGGCGGCCAGCTTTTTGGCGTAGCGGTCAACCAGCGCGTCGATCTTGTCATGGTACATGGGATCGACACGGGCCTTCTGGCGTTCCGCTATGGCATACGCCTCATCCACCATCTGGCGGTAGGCGCTTGTAGCCGAGCCGGGCTTGTAGTCGGAAAAGCTGTTCATATCCTTTGCCCGCTTTGCCGCTGCCTCGTTGATTTCATAATACTTCGGCATGGTTCCTCCCTTCAAAAATAGCCCCACCTTGGGACAAAGTGTCCCGAAGTTGGGCGTAAAAATGTTGACAGCATCGGGGCCAAACAGGGGCGGGCAGTAAAAACATACGGCCTACCCCTAAAGCGGCCCCAAAAAGCCTTGAGATACCGGGCTTTTTTCGGGCCTAATTGTCAACAGACCAGCCCCGTTTTTTCTTCATGTGATCCCGCTGCTGGCGGCGGTGGGCTTTCTTTGCACAGACCGGGGAGCAGTAGCGCGTCCTGCCGTCCGGGAGAAAGACGCTGCCGCAGACCGGGCAGAGCCGGGTTTCCGGGGCGGGGCCCTCGGCGGCCAGCCCAGCCTCCAGCACAGGATCAAGGGGCAGGACGGCCTCCCGGAAGTAGCGGCAATAGGCCCCCGTCCAGCACTTGCCGAACATATAACACTCGCAATCCAGCGGTAAGCAGCCATATTCCCGGTCGTAGTTGGCACACCACTTTGTCACCAGCTTGCGGATCTTCGCCTTTTCCTCTCGGGTCAGCTCACGGGCCACAGCATCACCTCCCGCCAGCCGGGGTTTTGAGCAGATCCCGGTAGCAGGACATACAGGCGATGCCCCGCCAGTAGGGGCAGCCGTCACAGCGGGAGCCCTTGGGGGCCTTGGGCGTGGCCGGGGGCTGGATATGGGACGGCCTTTTCATCATGGTTTCGTAAGGGCTGTTGGTAAAATTCATACATTGTCCTCCTCGGGTTCGGGATCGTCCTCGTCCCACGGAGGGCCGTCATCCTCAAAATCGTTGTAAGCATCCATTTCTTCCTCATAGTCATCCTCGGGCGCAGCGGCCTGCTGGTGCTTGGGGCGGTAAATCTTGAAGTACCACCCGGCCCCGCCGCCAACGGCGAAGATGGCAAGCACAAGGAACAGCGAGCCCAGCCCGCTTTTTTTCTCGGGTTCGGGTTCCGTGGTGGGTTCGGGCTCGGGCTCCGGGGTCACGCCAGCACATTCGCCCATGTTGACGGAGCAGACGGGGCAATCGGTACGGATGGCCCCCACCGCGCATTTATCTTCACAGGTGCAGGCAGGCGGCTCACCGCCAGCGGCCTCCATAGCGGCCAGCAGGTCGGCCTCGTCCACCACGCTGAAAAAGTAGGTCTGATACTGTTCTTCCTCCTCGTTCACCGGCTTGTCGTAGTCGATGACGATATAGAAAGTGCTGCCGCCGCTGGTCTGGACGGTGATAAACTGCTTGTTGGTGTGCTTGTCATAGAGCAGATCGCGGGTCACAAGGGTGCCCTCCTCGGAAAAGCCCTCGCCGGGCTCCACCGGGTCAAGCCCCTCCCAGTTCACGCCCCCGGTCTGCTCGGGGGGCGTGGTTTCCTCGATGTACTCGTCGCCGCCCCCGGCGTAGGCCGTGACGGAAAAACCGCATAAAAGAACGACGGCACAAAGCGCCGTCGTCAGCAGTCTAAACCCTCTTTTCATTCCGCCACCTCCACTTCCGGGGAAGCAGACTTCGGGACACTTTGTCCCAAAGCTGCCTTGCCGCCGTTCTGGATGGACTGGAGCAGCAGGGGCAGATCGGTGAGGGAAATGCTCATGCCCCGCACGATGTCCACGATCTCGCTGTTTTCCGCCTCCAGCTTTTTCTGCTCCAGCTCCTTCAGCCGGGCCTGCTGTTCCGCTATCTTGGCCTTGACCTTTTCAATCTCGGCCTCGATTTTCGCGCTTTTGCTGATTGCCATATTCAAAAATCCTCCTTTGTCAATAAAGTTTGCCGTAGGCATATAGGTGGGACTGCCAATAGCTGTTGTTTAGATTGGCGTAGCTGATGGGGTCGCCGCAATGGAGCATCCAGCCATCGCCCACATAAATGCCGCAATGGGAAACGCCCGGGGTGTCATAGGTTCCCGTGAAGAAAACCAGATCGCCGGGCTTGGGGTTATTTGTCCGGGTGGAAATGTTGTAGAGCCCCTGGGCTCCCAGCCGCCCGAAGTCCCAGCCGCATTGATTGTAGACATAGCTGACGAAGCCGCTGCAATCAAAGGAAGTGTTGGGATTGGAGCCGCCCCACACATAGGGGAAGCCCACATATTTTTCTGCCTCTGCCAGAATAGCCGCAAAGGTTTCATCGGCCAGATATTCCTCCGGGATGTCATGCTCCGGGGGCGGGTTGGTGTACTTGGGCACATAGCCGGACTCCGGGAACAGGTCGGGGCGGTTGCCCAGCGTAGCCATATAGAGGGCATACCGGGAAAGCTGTTCCTCGGTCATCATGTAGATCGGCACATGGGACAGGTTGAAGTTTTCCAGCGTCACATAGCAAATGTAGTAGTTATAGGGCACCTGCACCGTGTAGGTGTTGCCCTCGCTGTCCGTCCGGGTTTCCGTCCGATACCGCACCTCCACCACCACATCCTCGGTGAGAATATACTGACGGTCAAACAGGCTTTGAAGCGTACCCTGCACCTCGTCCACCGTCCACGCCCCCTCATGGAGCGCCGAGAGCATAGAGATCAGCACA
The DNA here is from genome assembly GCA_964511785.1 of uncultured Oscillospiraceae bacterium. Lineage (GTDB taxonomy): Bacteria > Bacillota > Clostridia > Christensenellales > Aristaeellaceae > CAYFQH01. Next base: position 1,936 of record CAZEIB010000081.1, on the reverse strand, counting down.
TAGGGATCGTGCTCAATGTCATCGAGGTCAAAATGGTATTCGTCATAATCGTGGGTGACTTCATAGGTGTCGAGGTACTCCTGCAGCTCGGCCTCCAATGCACAATAGGCGGTCTCGGCCCCCAGCATATCCCTATCCTCGGACGGATAAGTGCTGGCGGCCACCGCACCCACAAGGCCGTTGCCAACCGACGCCATAGAAGAAACGCAGGACTGGAGGGAGAAGATCAGCAGACAGCAGGCCAGCGCGACGATCACGCCCACGGGATGCCGTTTGACGAAGCCCCACGCCCGGACAGCCAGCCGCTCCGTGGTGACAGCCGTTTTCTCGGCGGCCTTGGCCCCATGCTTGGCGGCCTCCCGCGCCTGTTTCGCATACTGCTTTTGAATGTGCCGCTTTTGCAGATACCGGGAGATCACGCCTTGATCCAGCTCGGGGTGTTCCAGAGCCGCCGCCCGGAACTGATAATCCGCCGTGGCCTTGATATGCCTGGCCTCGGCCTTGCGGACTGCTTTTGCCGGGTGTTCCCGGATGGCCTTTTTCACATGGCGGGTTCCGTGCCGCAGAACGGACTCGCCCACCAGTTCGGAGCGGTGAGCGCCCTCGGTGCCCACATTTTCATGCTCTACCTCATAGATTTTCCCATGCACAAAGCCATGCACGCCGCCCAGCGCCGCCCGGCCCGCACGCTTCACGGGGCCGGGACGCTTGGGCGGTTTCTGCTTTGCCAGCTTGCCCCGGGCCTTATCCAGCTTTTCACCCCGCTTTTCCATACGGAGCTTGGACTCCGCCGCCTGTTCCTGCCGGCTCTTGTGTCGGAACTTTGATTTTGGAGACTTCGGGACACTTTGTCCCGAAGTGCCCTTACTCTTCTTTTCGCTCATGGGCCATATCCTCCGGGCGGGTCGTCAGCAGGTCATAGATCTCACCGCGAGGGAAACGATCCACAAAAGGAATGGTGGTGTTGCCGTAGAACAGCAGCCCCTCGCCGGAATTGGAGTGGGTGATGTAGGAAAGCTGGTGCTCGGAAATGCCGAGCTGCTTTGCCAAAATCGCCCGGTCGCTCTGTGCCTGTGACAGCAGGATCATAAAGTCGGTGTTATCCAGAATGTTCTCGATCTCCAGACTGGCCAGCAGGTTCTTTACATTCTGCGTCAACGCCGACGGGACGCAGCCCCGCTTACGCAGGGTACGCCACAACAGAACAAAATAACTGGCCGTGAGGGGGTCACGGAGCAGCACATGGAACTCATCGAAGTAGCACCATGTCGCCACGCCGTTTTCATAGTTGGTATTCACCGCCGCCGTGACAAACTCATTGGTAATGTGCATGGCGATCTTGCGGAGGTTTTCTCCCATCCCCTTGATGACGATGCACACCACACGGGAATTGAGATTGACATTGGTGGGGTGATTGAACAGGTTGAGGGAGCCTGTGCAGTAAAGCTCCAAAGCGGTCGCCACACGGCGGGCCTCGGGCTCGGGCTGGCGCAGAAGCTCCTCATACAAATCTTGGAGCAGGGGCGTTTTCGCCGTTTCCAGCCCCAGCGCCACTTCCCGGTAGACCAGCCGCACACAGCGGTCAATGACGGTCTTTTCAATGGGCTGCAAGCCCTCCTTGCCGCCCACGATCAACTCGCACAGGGAAAGCAAAAAGTCCGCCTTCATGGAAAGCGGGCTGTCCTCGTCGCTGATCCCCATTTGAATATCCATCGGGTTGATATGGTTGGGGCTGTCCGGGGCGATCTCAATGACCTGTCCGCCCAGCCGACGCACCAGCGGGGCATATTCGCCCATTGGGTCTACAATGATTATTCGATCCTGCGGGATGGTCAGAAACACATTGAGCAGCTCCCGCTTGGCGGCGAAGCTCTTGCCCGAGCCGGTGGAGCCGAGATATAGGCCGTTGGCAGATTTCAGCTTTTTGCGGTCAGCC
>CAZEIB010000080.1:0-9375 GCA_964511785.1 uncultured Oscillospiraceae bacterium | reverse complement strand
TTATGAAAAATTAGGAACCATAGCAACATTAGAACACACCTATGTAAATGGGTGTGTTCTATACCATAACGAAGTTCAAAAAGAAAATGAAGCAGAGTTATGGTTATCAAATCGTAAAAAATCTTCTGGTATCCTTACTACTAATTAAGTGTGGTAAAACCCCTTTTCCCATTGAAACAAGGAGTTTTGTGGTATAATAGAATGTAGTTAGATGACTAAGTAGGGGGATATGATGAGTAATATTGAGAGGAACGAAGAAGTTATTTTAGTATCAATGAAGGGAATTAGTAAACAGGAGAAGACATCTCCTGATGAAATTTTTCTAATCACCTTGGGAAAAAGATGTGTTACCAAAGAAGGATATGAATTACATTATGAGGAAATTGATCCTGAAACAGAACAGTTAAGTAAAACAAAAATTTCTGTAACAGAGGATGGAAAGAGGGTTGTTATGGATAAAATTGGAGAATATAGTACAAGTATGATTTTTGAAAAAGGGAAAAGTTATCAAAGTCACTATAATACTCCTTTTGGTTCACTAGAATTGTATGTTTATCCAACAAAAGTTAAAACCTCTTTCAGAGAAAAAGACGGAGATGTTTTTTTACAGTATCAATTAAACCTCCAAGGGCAATTTATTGCTATACATGAACTGAAAATACAATATGCCCTTCAAGAGGGTTATAAATAAAATGGAGCAAAAAACAGAAAAAAACATAGTGATTTTGTTAAGAAAAAAGCTATGTAGTGAGTTAGAAGAGGCAGGAGAACTTTCCTCTCAAAACGATATTAGAAAATCTACTGAAAAAAATGTTCTTTGGTATATGTATTTACAAAAAAACCAACAAGAAGAGTTTATTAAAAAATTAAAAAAAAGAAATACTTTTGTTTTTTCAGCAACAGATAATGGCATTCTAATAAATCCGGGGAAAAAAATTTTAAATGCATATGCAAAAACAATGAGAAAAAACGATGTTTTATTAAACGAAGAAGACTTTTTAGATAAAAAAACTTACTATGAGTATAGACATATTCTATCACTATATAAGAATCATCAAAGTGATTATATCAATACAGTGGCCCAATATAAAAATACTATTACTTGTATCAGAGCAATGGATAGTGAGAACATATTTAATTGGATGAAGGAAGAAAGAGGAAGAATAGCAATTTCGTTAAGAAAAAAAGAAAAACTATCACTGCCTATTGGAGTTTTTTTTAATTTATATATGACTTTATTAGTATAAGGAAGAGGTGTTTATATGATTATTACGTATCACGGGCACTCAATGTTTGAAATTGAGTTTTCAAATGGGGAAACGCTTTTAATGGATCCTTATGATGATGAAATTGGGTATCCTTTACCTCAAGTCTATCCTGATTATATTACTGTCAGTCACCAGCATCATGATCATAACAACACCAAGGCTTACTTGGAAAACCGAAGTGGGGTTAAAAGTCAAGTGTTTGATAATGAAGGGAAATATACCTTAAGTGAAAACCTAGAATTATCTTTATATCCTACTTTTCACGATAGCCAAAAAGGAGCATTAAGAGGTGAAAACTTATTAACCCTAATTGAAGCAGAGGGAGTAAGGATTTTACACTTAGGCGATTTAGGAGAAACCTTGGAGGAAGACTTTTTAAATGGTTTAGGAAAAATTAATATTCTTTTAGTACCTGTAGGCGGCTATTATACTATTGATGCTAAAGAAGCTGTGCGTTTGATTGATTTATTGAAACCCAATATTGTTATTCCTATGCATTATCAAACAGCTTATTCAAAACCTTTGCCTATTGCTCCTATAGAAGATTTTTTAAACCTTCAAAATAGAGGAAAAGAAGAGCTAAATCTTTTGCGAGTAACAAAAGATGACTTAAGTGAGCAGCCGTCATTAGCAATTTTAAAAGTATTTGCGGATATTTAAAGCTTCTGCCTTGACATCTGCTTCATCTATTTTTACAATAGTAAAGTAAATATTTTATTATGATATTGAGAGGGAAAGTAAATGGCTACAAAGTTTATTTTTGTCACAGGAGGGGTTGTGTCTTCTTTAGGAAAAGGGATAACGGCTGCCTCGCTAGGAAGATTATTAAAAGCAAGGGGATATAAGGTTTCGATGCAAAAACTGGATCCTTATTATAATGTTGATCCGGGATTGCTAAGCCCCCTTCAACATGGAGAATCTTTTATCACCGATGATGGAATTGCTGCGGATTTAGATTTAGGTCATTATGAACGATTTGTAGATATTACTTTGCCTGAGGAATCTAGTGTTACTACTGGAAAGATTCATAAACGCTTAATGGAAAGAGAGTTACGTGGAGAATATCGTGGAGGAACCGTACAAGTAATTCCTCATGTGACAAATGAGATTAAATATGCTATTCGTAAAGCAGCAGAAAAAAACAAGGCAGATGTAGCCATTGTTGAAATAGGTGGCACAGTAGGGGATATGGAGTCCTCTCCTTATTTGGAGGCAATAAGGCAAATGCGCTGGGAAGTTGGAGATAAAGATTGTTGTTATATCCATGTGACTTTATTGCCCTATATTGCTGCCGCAGGAGAAATGAAGACAAAACCTACCCAACATTCTGTTAAAGAACTACGCTCTATTGGTATTGAACCGGATATTATTGTTTGTAGAACAGAAAAACCGATTTCACAAGAGGCAAAAGACAAAATAGCGCTATTTTGCAATGTGAAAACCGGAAACGTTGTGCAAAATTTAGATGTTCCTATGCTCTATGAAGTTCCTTTAATGATGGAGCAAGAAGGTTTGGCTAAAATTGTTTGCTCAGAATTAGGGATGGAATGTGAAAACGTTGATTTATCTGATTGGGAAAATCTGATAACACGTTATGCCAATACAAAGGAAACTGTAAATATTGCTTTAGTTGGCAAGTATGTAGAACTTCACGATGCTTATTTATCAGTTGTTGAGGCATTAAGCCACGCAGGTATTGCAAATGATGTTGCTGTAAATATTGGTTGGGTGTCGTCGTTAAATATTACAAATGACAATGTTGAAGAATTATTGAAAGATTATAATGGAATTATTGTTCCCGGTGGATATGGGAAAAGAGGAGCAGAGGGCATTATTGCTGTTGCAACCTATGCCCGAAAAAATGAAATACCTTATTTCAGTATTGGTTTTGGAATGCAGCTAACTGTGGTAGAAGGAGTAAGAAACCTTTTAGGGGTTCCTGGGGCAAACTCGTATGAAGTGGATGAGTCTACCTCATTTCCGGTAACCTATATACCAAAAGATCGCATTGTACAACCTGGAACTCGTGCTGCTTCCAGAATGGGTGGAGAAGAAATTGCATTAGCAGATGGGCTTACAAAAAAAATATATTCTGATCAAGAATTTATTCGTGAACGTCATGGAAATCGCTATGAAATTGACAGCATCTATGTAGAGCCTTTAATGGAAAAAGGGTTACTTTGTGTAGGGAAAAGTGTTGAAGATGGTTTTCCAGAAGTGTTTGAGTTATCCAATCATCCTTTTCATATTTCCGTTATCTATCACCCTGAGTACCTATCACGTCCTAACAGAGCCCATCCTTTATTTAAATCATTTGTTTATGCAACAATAAATGAAAGAAAAAAGAAAGAAGGATAAGTTTCCTTCTTTCTTTTAAATCCATCTTATTTTACGGGTTTACCATAGCAAGAATTTCTGTTTGTAAAGCACTAATTTTTTCTGATAACATTGTTTGCACATCCTTTGTGGTCTTACCAGCAATCAGTGCTTCGTCAAAATGATCCAATAAAGTATATATTTCATTAAAAATTGGGCTAATCTGACGAGTTGCTTTATTGCCAAAAACGGTATTATATTGTACTTGTAAGATTTCTATGGCATAAATGCGCTGACGAATTTTACCCAAAAGATTAGAAGTGCCAGAGCCACCGGTTCTAGAGAGGGTGTTCATTTGAGAAGTAGCTTGTCCGATTTCAAAAACTATTTGATTTTCATATTTTTCAATGTAACGTTTTTCTCTATTCATAGATTTGCTATATAAAATAGTAAGGCTAACTGAAGCAATGAGTAACAGAACAAAAAGAATGTTGATTACTCTTCTTTTCCAGTTTTGATTTGTCACATTGCTTCGAACTTGTTGGGAATATCTATACATACTTACCTTCCTCCCAGTAAAACAATTATAGTTACTTATATATTATACCACAAAGTGCAATTGTGGTAAAGGAGAGCTATATATGGGGGATTATTTATAATTAAGTGGAGATTTTAGTTTCAATTAAGGGGTTTTCTTAAAAGAATAGGGATAAAAAGAAAGTAGGGGTTAGGTTGAATGGATTAGGAAATTATGGGGAATATGTTTTCTCTGATCGATTGATGAAAGAAAAATTACCGAATAATATTTACAAGAGATTGCTTAAATCCATTGAAGAAGATATTCCTTTGGATATTTCTGCAGCAGAAGTGATTGCTACTGTAATGAAGGAGTGGGCTATAAGTTTAGGTGCTACACATTATACCCATTGGTTCTCTCCAATGACAGGAAAAACCGCTGAAAAGCACGAGGCCTTCATCAGTCCTAAACAAGATGGAAATGCGATATTTGAGTTTTCAGGGAAAGCCCTGATACAGGGGGAGGCAGATGCTTCTTCCTTTCCTTCAGGAGGACTGCGCGCTACTTTTGAAGCAAGAGGGTATACTGCTTGGGACTACTCTATACCTGCCTTTATTAGACGCGACCCTGACGGAATTACTGCTTTATGTATTCCTACATTATTTTGTAGTTTTACAGGAGATGCTCTTGATACACGTATTCCTTTAAAAAGAAGTATTGATGCCATTAATAAACAGGCATTAAGGGTACTGCATTTATTAGGGAAAACTTCTGTATCTAAGGTAATTCCTCAAGTGGGATTAGAACAGGAATACTTTCTAATTAATCGAGAGTTGTATAAAAAAAGGCCGGACCTTCGTCATACTGGGCGTACTCTCTTTGGTGCTATGCCTTCTAAAGGCCAAGAACTTTCTGATCAATACTATGGTGCAGTTAGACAAAGTGTATCCATCTTTATGGCAGAACTAAACAACGAATTATGGAGTCTTGGTATTCCTGCAAAAACTCAACATAACGAAGTTGCTCCTGCCCAACATGAAGTGGCTGTAATTTATGATGAAGCCATTGCAGCCTGTAATCAAAATGAGTTAACCATGATGTTGTTAAAAAAGGTAGCAGCCAGAAAAGGAATGGCGTGCTTAATTCATGAAAAACCTTTTGCCGGATTTAATGGCTCCGGTAAACACAACAACTGGTCTTTGTCTACAAATGAGGGAGAAAACTTGCTTGAACCGGGAAAAGGAGATGAAAGTTCTTCTTTGCAATTTTTTCTATTTTTAACAGCAGTAATTTGTGCTGTAGATGAGCATGCTGAACTGTTAAGATTCTCTTCTGCTGGATTAGGAAATGATTACCGTTTAGGAGGAAATGAAGCTCCGCCTCCAATTATTTCAATTTTCTTAGGGGATTCTCTTTGGAAGGAACTAGCAGATGCTGTAGGAATTAAGGTGAAAAGTACAAAGAGGAAAGGTTTAAAACAACAAACTAATATAGATTTGTCCTCTTTAGCACTTATAGAAACAGATGATGCAGATAGAAATCGTACATCGCCTTTTGCTTTTACCGGCAACAAGTTTGAATTTAGGATGCCCGGGTCCTCTCAAAATCCTGATATGATTAATACTATTATTAATACCATTGTAGCAGAGCAACTAGATATTATTGCTAATCAGTTAGAAAGGTTAGGTTCCGATGAAAAAACCATTATTTCAATATTAAATCAGCAAATTAAAAAGCATCAACGTATTGTTTTTAACGGAAATAATTATTCTTCTATTTGGCATAAAGAAGCTGCAGACAGGGGATTGCCTATTGCACTTTCAACGTCAGATGCGATTTCTTCTATTATTAGTGAAAAAACACAAAAACTAATGAAAAAATTCTGTGTTTTATCGGATAAAGAACTATTAAGCAGAGCAACAATTCAATGGGAAATTTATATTAAGTCCCTGCGAATTGAAGCCAAAACAATGTTAGACATGCAAAAGAAATCTGTTTTACCTGCTGTTTTATCTTACCAAAAAGAATTGCTTAAAAATTTAAAATTAATGGAAAATAGTTCCTTTTCTCAAGAGGTAGTGCTTGATATTCTTAAAAGAATTGACCCTTTAATACGGGAATTATGGGAATGCATTAAACAGTTTGAAACTTCTCTTGCTAAACATACCATTGAAGGAACAGATGAAAATGTAAAAAAATGGCAAAACACCTTTGTTCCTTTAATGGAAGCTACACGAAACGTATCTGATGCACTTGAAAGTATGATGCCAAGCCATTTATGGCCATTTCCAACATATGAGGAGCTACTATATTATTAATAGAAAGCTCGAAAACGATTATATTCATGGGGAAGATATGGAAAAAAGAAAATATATTATTGAAAAAGATTTAGTGCCTGTAGTAATGAAATCTTTAGAACAAGTAGAGAAAGAGGAGCTTTCAGCAATTTTTCTAGGGGTTTCTGGAGGAATTGACTCTATTGCACTATTTCACACATGGTTATGGATAAGAAAAACATACCACATTCCATTTTCTGTGATACATATTGAACATGGGCTTCGCGGTGAAGATTCCCAAGAAGACCAAGCCTTTGTCGAAGAATTATGCAAAACAAACCATGTTCCATTTTATTGGGAGCAGGGAAATGTGTTACTTGCCATGAAAGAAAGAAATATTGGCGGGCTTGAAGAAGCGGCACGAACAATACGATATGAATTGTTTGAAAAAATTCTTAAAGAGTACCCGATAGCTTATTTATATTTAGCTCATCATTTGGATGATCAAGTAGAAACAATGCTGATGAACTTGCTTAGAGGAAGCGGGCTAAAGGGTTTAGCGGGTATTCCAAGTGAGCGATTATGGGGGAACATCAAAATTGTGAGGCCCTTTTTATGCTTTCATAAAGTTAGATTAAAGGAATCTTTAGAGGAAATTCAAGCATTGTGGCGTGAAGATGAAAGCAATAAAGAAAATATTGGAAACAGAAATATTTTGCGAAATGAAATTTTGCCTAAACTCTATGATCGCTATCCTCATGGAGGGAAAAACATTTATCAAACAACTCAAATCATTGTTGAAGAAGAAAAAGTTTGGGAAAAACATCTTAAAAAGTGGATGACTGAAAATGCTTTTTTTTCTGAAGACTACTGTTTTTTTTCAAAAAAAGCTTTTTTACAAGAAGACTATGGCGTACAAAGACGGATTATACGTAATTTTTATTATTTAGTGGTAAAAACTTATCGTTATTCTTTAAAAAGAGGGATGTATGATTTAGATTATAAAAAAACAGAAGAATTAATAAATTATATTTTAATGGATAAAAGCAAAAAAATAAATCTCCCTCAAAACCTTTTTGCTGAAAGTGGAAAAGAAAGAATTTATTTTTTAAAAAACGAAAAACCTTCTCATTTTCTTTATAATATTTATTTCCCATTTGATCAAGTAAGGATTAATGAGAAAACTTGGTCTGTTTTTATTGATAAAAACGAAGAATCGATGGCAGAATTCAACAATACTAATGAAATGATGAGAAAATTACATCGCAATACTTCTTTTCAGATATTGAATTTATCTCAACACCAAAAATTAACAATTCGAAACCGCAGACAAGGTGACTATATTTATTTAAAAGGAATGGAAGGGAAAAAAACCATCAAAAAGCTCATGATTGATGAAAAAATCGATCGCCCTCTTAGAGATTATATTCCACTTTTAGTAAAAGATGAGCATGAAGTACTTTGGGTAGCAAATTACGGTGTTTCAAAAGAAGTTCAGGTTTCACAAAAGGAAAATAATGGTATAATAATAAGGTATAAGTATCATGAGTAATTGAATGATGGAGGATGGTTATGGGTAAAATAGAATCGTTAAAAGATGATATACTTGAAATACTGGTTTCTAAAGAAGAAATTGAAAGTGCAGTAATTGAGCTTGGAAAGAAAATTACGAAAGACTTTTCCGGGAAAAAACCAGTGATGATTTGCATACTAAAAGGTGCAACCATCTTTTTTTCAGATTTAATTAGAAAAATAGATTTACCAATACGAACAGAATTTATGGCCATTTCCAGCTATGGTAGTGCCACAAAAACTTCAGGTGTTGTTAGAATATTAAAAGACCTTGATCAAGATATTGTAGATCAAGAAGTAATTATTGTAGAAGATATTGTAGATTCAGGACTTACCTTGTCCTTTTTAAAGAAGAACTTAGAAGATAGAGGGGCTAAATCCATTCATATTGTTTCGTTATTAGATAAGCCGGCCAGAAGAAAGGCCGACATTAAGGCAGATTACTCTTGCTTTTCTATACCAGATGCTTTTGTTGTAGGGTATGGGTTGGATTATGATGAAAAATATCGTAATTTTCCCGAAATTGGTATTTTGCATCCAAGAGTCTATAGTAACGATTGATTTTATTGATATTTACAAAGAAACTATGTTACAATAAAGATTGAGTTTTTTGAAGGAGGAACGAACATTTGAAAAAATCTTCAAATAATTTTTCAGGATTTTTACTGATTATAGGAGTTATACTATTAATCAGCTTATTGTTAAACGGCAGCTTTAATATTGGCCCTGATAAACGAATTGAGTATGATACATTGCTTACTTATGTCCAAGAAGGATCTATTGAAAGAGTAGCCATTAGGGGTACCTCTTTAGTTGGAATAAAAAAAGGAACCCAGATAGCCAGCAAAGACTTCCCCGATCAAAAATTTGATTTTGAAACAACAATTGGCAGTAGTAAAGAATTTATTGAAGCTGCTAGACAAATTGTTGCCCAGCAACAGGGGAAAGACGTTTCAGCTGTTTCCGAAAAAGACTTACCTTTTAAAATTGAATTTAGAGCCCCATTAACTAGACCTTGGTATTATGATTTTATTCCATTGTTTATCACTTTGGCCATTATTGGAGTGTTTTGGTTTGTGTTACTAAAACAACAGGGTGGTGGCAACAATAAAGTGATGTCCTTTGGCAAAAGTAAAGCTAGAATGGCCGACCCGTTAAAAAATAGAATTACTTTTGCAGACGTGGCAGGTGCTAAAGAAGAAAAAGAAGAATTAGAGGAAATGGTAGATTTTTTAAAGCACCCTAAAAGCTATATTGACCTAGGGGCTAGAATCCCTAAAGGGGTATTGTTGGTTGGACCTCCCGGTACTGGTAAAACCCTTCTGGCAAAAGCGGTTGCGGGTGAAGCCAATGTTCCATTTTTCACTATTTCCGGCTCGGATTTTGTTGAAATGTTTGTTGGGGTTGGGGCTAGCCGTGTAAGAGA
>CAZEIB010000079.1:5479-9396 GCA_964511785.1 uncultured Oscillospiraceae bacterium | reverse complement strand
CCACCGATGAAGGTAACGATGGCACCAACACCGATAAAGGTAACGATGGCGCCACCACCGATGAAGGTAACGATGACGCCAACACCAATGAAGGCAACGATGGCGCCAACACCGATGAAGGCAACGATGACACCAACACTGATGAAGGCAACGATAGCGCCAACACCGATGAAGGTAGCGATGATGCCAAGACCGATGAAGGCAATGATGACGCCAACACCGACGACGGCAAAGATGATGCCACTACCGATGAGAGTGTAAAAGATTCCGATATTGATATTTTAGAATTACCCGCTCTACTTGCTGACGAAGACTCTTCTGGTATCATTGATAACTATGATAAGTTGTACTCAGCTGTAAAAACAGCTCCTGTGGGTGCTACAATTACAATCGGAGGCAGTTTTGATATAACCGAATCTATTGAATTACGGAAAGATGTCACCATTGTTTCAGGCGAAGGGGGCCCCTTTACCTTAACCTTCTCTACAACTCCCCCTCACGGGGACTGGCGACACTTCTCCTTAATTAAGCTTGACGGTTTTAGTACTAACGTTGTCATCAAGAATCTTATTTTAGATGGCAATAAAACCGGTGGTGGTATTAAGGTTGATAAGGGTCACCTTTCTGTAGAGAATGTTACTTTTAAAAATAACCATAGCTACAATTATGGTGGAGCTATTTATATGCGTGGTGGTGGCCTTACGGTAACCAATTCCACGTTTGAAGAAAACAGTGCTACTGATTCTTCAAATACTGGGATTGGTGGAGCCATTTATATAGGTCCAAGATCCCAATCCATCACTATTAGCGGCTCGACATTTTCAGGCAACTATGCGAATTCCGGCGGTGCTATTGCTATTGGTGGCCATTCTGATTATCCAGAAAACTTTTCTGTTTCCATAAGCAATTCCACCTTTACCAGCAACAAAGCTACCACTAATTACGGAGGAGCTTTTTATTCGGAAACCCTTATACCTAAAGCCATTACTTTTGACAACCTTACTTTTAATAAAAACAGTGCCTCTAATGGAGGAGCCGTTGCTAATATGAGTGCTCCCCTTGCCGTAAAAAACTCTTCTTTTACAAACAATACTGCCAGTGAAATCTATGGCGGAGCTGTTTATTCTAGTTCAACGAAAGCACCTTCCTTCATCAACACAAAGTTTAACGGAAACACTGCTCGCTATGGTGGCGCTGTTGCTCTTAACGCTGCTTCTTCTGATACCACTAGCTTTACCGATACCTCTTTTATAAACAACCAAGCAACCAATTGGGGGGGAGCGATCTTCCATGCTGCCAATAACAGCATAATCCTTACTCAAAATAGCTTTTCCAATAACGCTGCTACACAAGGTGGCGCCATTTATTCAAACCGTTCCTCCCTTACCCTTAATGACGCTACTTCCCTTAACAACAATACTGCCCAAAAAAATGGTGGTGCCATTTATGCTTATACTCTTAAGGATGTAACCGCTGACGCAAGTGTTACTTTTGCTGATAATAAAGCTTCTACCGCAGCCCATGTTGTTACAGCAGCCGACAAAAAACTACACGAAGAAAAAATTAAAACCCCAAAGTATACAACAGGCTTTAACTACGCCTATAACAATTATGATATTAACTACCTAAGCGAATATATCATTGAAATAACAAAGGTAGATAGTAAAGATGCTACTATTCTTCTACCCGGCGCTGTGTTTGAGCTGAGAAAAAAAGGTGAGGATACCTTGTTGGATACTGCAACTACCAACGCCGCAGGTAAAGCCTTTTTCGCTGTAGATGCCATTGGCACCTATGTGTTAACAGAAACTACTGCACCCACAGGGTATAAAATCGACACACTCTCTAAAGAGGTAACTTTAACAGAGAATGGTACTGAAAAAGTTACTTTCACAAACTCCTTAAGCACAGGCACCCTTACCCTTAACAAGGTAGACGATAAAGGTAACACCTTAGCCGGCGCCATATTTGAAGTAAAACAAGGGGATACCCTAATAGAAACCACTAGCCCCACCGATGTAAGTGGAAAAGTTTCTGTTACACTAACACCCGGAGACTATACTATTACAGAGGTCAAATCGCCTACAGGGTATGAAATGGATAAAGCCCCTCAAACTGCTACTGTAATTGGTAACAAAGATACTCCACTCACCTTTATCAACAAGCTTACTTTGGGTAGCCTCACCATTTACAAGGTAAATGAAAAAAAGGAGCCTCTGGCAGGTGCTGTATTTACCGTAAAGAAAGATGGTGTAATTTTTAAAGAAGGACTTACTACCGATGCCAATGCAGGTGAAGCTTTCTTATCCTTAGCACCCGGCAACTACTCTTTTATTGAAACCAAAGCTCCTGAAGGCTATCAGTTAGATACTAAGGAAGTTTTCTTCACCATTAAAGGCGGAGATGAACCGGAGTATACCGTTGTTAATAAACTCCTACCTCCTCAACTGGGCAGCGTGAAAGTAACAGCAGTAGACGCTGATGATAAAAACCTACTCTTATCCGGTGTAAAGTTCACTCTTTTCCAAGGTGGAAAACAACTGTACACAGGCTTAACAACCGATAAAAACGGAAGCTTTGTAGTAGGCAATTTGGAAGCTGGCGAATATACTTTACAGCAAACTTATGCCCTAGCCAACTACCAATTGCCTACCGCAACTACCAGTTTCACCATCAAAGCCGGTGAAGAAACCCTTGTTACCATCACCAATAAAAAAGCCATTATCACCATTATCAACGGTTCTCTGCTTCTTACCAAGGTGGACGGAGAGGACACAACGCTACCCTTAGAGGGAGTTATCTTTAAGCTTTCGCAAAACGGAGAAACTATTCGCAAAGACTTGAAGACTGACAACAAAGGACAAATTCATTTAACAGACCTACCTTGGGGTACTTACACTTTAACAGAAACCAAGGCCCTAAGCGGTTATAAAATTACCAGCGAACGCACCATCAAAATCAATCCTAACGAAACTACCAAAATCACTGTGAAAAACTATCCTATCAGCGGTGTACCTAAAACCGGGGATGAAACCAACCTAGGCTTGTATATAGGCATCATGGCCGGCGCTCTTGTCTTAATTGCAGTAGCAATAATTGTCATTAAAAAGCAAAAAAAGAATAAAAAATAATCTCATTTTTTAAATCAATACCACAAGTGAAACTAGTAATATGCACCAGCCTAGAAGGGCATATTACCAGCCCCCTCCCAAGGGGTATTGAAAAACAAATTTCTGCAACCCCACTACTTCCTCAGGCCGCCGCTAAAGCGGCCTTTTTTATGCTTTGATATTCTTGCTACCCGTAAACGGTTCAATATATTTCTTGAAAGAGATTTGATCTTTGGAATAGACAAATAAAGTCCAATCGACAAACGTATAAATACTAATTTTAATAGACTATCAATTTACAATAAGAAGATGTGTTTCCTCCGACTCTACCAGTTTCTAGAGAAAAAGGTAGATTTATTAAAAATTATTCCCCTTTATTTTATAATTACATATGCTGTTAAGTGTTGGAGAATTGTGTAACGGCAGCACATGCGACTCTGACGATCTTGGTTTTCACATCATAATCGGCAACTTTTCCTTTGCACTGCTTTAATATCTCCACCGGATACCCTCAATTTATAGGTGGTGCTGTAAAAGAAATACCATAAAACACCTATTGATCTTCGCCATTCTTTGCCTTGATTCCCACTTCATTTAACACCTTTTGAAATTTCTTGTTCAGGTGTTCTGTCATAATAGGTCTGTCGCTTTCTTGACAGATGATTAAGTCAAAGTCTAAATAGGCTTCTTTGCCTATTTCTTCCTTATTTAGATTGACTTTCAAAAAGCGAAGAAATATACTTATAAGTACCATTTGCCCTCGTTTTATTACTTTATATTTTCAACTCTCCCCCTCTACCTTAAGGA
>CAZEIB010000079.1:0-5469 GCA_964511785.1 uncultured Oscillospiraceae bacterium | reverse complement strand
TGCCTCCTATGAAAAAAAAACAATGGCTCCTTCTTTTGTTTTTTAGTTTTATTTTATTTTTTTTATCTTCCTGTTCTACAGAAAAGACAAAAGAACATTCTTCCTCAAAAGAGCTAAATATGGTGCTTGGCTTTTCACAACTGGGCTCTGAAAGTGCTTTTCGGTTAGGAAATTCCAAATCCATACAAGAAGCTGCCGAAAAAGCCAACGTTCAACTAATGTTTGAAAATGCAGAGCAAAAACAAGAAAATCAAATTAAAGCCATTCGCTCTTTTATTGCCTACCAGGTAGATGTCATTGCCTTTGCACCCATTGTGGAAGACGGCTGGGAAAATGTTTTGCAGGAAGCCAAACAAGCAGGCATTCCTGTGTTGACTACGGACCGAAAAATTACCCCGGAAGATGAAACTTTAATCTCCGGCTTTATTGGTTCTAATTTTTATGAGCAGGGAAAAAAGGCTGGCGAATATTTAATTAAAAAGCTTGACACCTTACCCAATAAAGAATTGAAAATTGTAGAGATTACCGGAACGATTGATTCTACTCCTATGCGACAGCGGCAGCAAGGCTTTCAGGATGTAGTTCAATCAAGAAAAGGCCTAATTATTGTTGATTCTATCTCTGGTGATTTTCTTAGGTCAAAAGGAAAAGAATGTATGGCTGAACTGTTAAACACCCATGAGCATATTGATGTGCTTTTTTCTCATAACGATGCAATGACCTTAGGCGCTATTGAATCCATTGAAGAAAAAAATCTTTCACCAGGAAAAGACATTATTATTATTACTGTTGACGGCGAACAAGCCGCCATTGACCTTTTAAAAGAGGGAAAGATTAATTGTGTTGTAGAATGTACACCAATGCTTGGAGATTTAATTATGGATTTGACCAAGCGCTTGGCTGCAGGAGAAACCATTGCCAAACAGACCTATCCTGTTGAAGTGGTATTTACAGAGTTTGATGAAAACTTACAATCAATTCCTGAAAGGGGCTACTAAAATGGGAAAGGAAAAAAAATCCTTTTTTTCTCGCTTTTCTTTTGGAAACAGCATTTCTTCTAGGCTAGCGAAATCTTTTTGGATTCTGATTATTTTGCTTCTCATCCCCAGTTTGGTCAGCATAAGCACTATGGGTTTATACGCCTCTAGGTACCATAAACTAGTTATCCAAGCAGGTCGGACTACTGATTTAAAGCCTTTTCTTCAAAGGGATATTCCCGATGAAATATTTAATATTGTTGCAGGTAGAATTGCTTTTAGCGAAGGAAACCAATATGAGTTGATCAACACTGTAAACCAGCAATTAGATCAACTAATGGAAACGGCCAATGAAAATACTTTAATGGAGCTTGTAGTCGCAAGAAGAACTATGAACACCCTTAGTAACTATATTGATAACTTAGGTAAGCAAATTAAACTAGGTACACCAGTTGCAGACAACGAAAAAATTTACGATGAAGTACGCAGTGTATCCGATTTAGTAGTGGATATGCTAGTAAAATATACAGATTTAGAAATAGCAGCCGCTACTCATGCCAGTAATCAAATATTCCACCTTGTGTCTGTTATATTAATCGTTTTAGCTATCGTAGTTGTGCTTACATTGGTATTTTCTGTTGTTGCACAACATTCTTTAGTAAAAAATATGCGAGCCCCTATCGGAAAATTGGAACTATTTGCCCAAGACCTTGCCGAGGGAAATTTACAGCGTCGTGTTCCTCAACCTGACTTGGAAGAACTTCAGGGTCTTAGCACAAGCTTAAACATTATGGCTGCTAAATTGGATACCCTCATTAAAGAAAACAAGCAAGAACAGGAGAATTTGAAAAAAAGTGAACTGCGCACTTTACAAGCACAAGTTGCTCCTCATTTTTTGTATAACACCTTAGATGCTATTGTATGGCTGGCAGAAGCCCATAAAACGGATGAGGTTATTGAAATCACTCGTTCTATCAGCGATTTTTTTCGCATTTCTTTAAGTCAAGGGCTAGATTGGATTTCTATAGGTGAAGAAGTGCGCCATTTAAATGGCTACCTTCAAATACAAAAAATTCGTTATCGAGATATACTGCACTATGAAATTCATATTGATGAGAGCCTTTACCAATATGAAATACTCAAGCTTCTTTTGCAACCTCTGGTAGAAAACGCTATTTATCACGGTATTAAGCACCGTCGCAGTGGAGGCAAAGTCATAGTTAAAGCCATCAAAGAAAATAGCCATTTGGTATTCTCCATACAAGACAATGGGGTTGGTATGTCAAAGGAACGGTTAAATGCTGTAAGAGAATCCCTCTCCCTTAGCCAGCGAGACTACAGCTACGGTTTTGGGTTATATAATGTAGATCAGCGTATACGCCTTTACTACAATCAACCAAAAGGCATCCATATCCAAAGCACCTGTGAAGGTACTACAATATCTTTTCGAGTATCTATAAGGAGTTGCGAACATGAGCAAGTATAAAGTTTTTTTAGCAGATGACGAAATTGTTGTAAGGGAAGGAATACGGTCAAATTTTCCTTGGGATGACAGTCCCTTTGTATTAGCAGGCGAAGCCCCTGATGGAGAAATTGCCTTAAACATGATGCAAGATATCAAGCCTGATATTCTGATTACTGATATTCGCATGCCCTTTATGGATGGTTTAGCCCTTAGTAGGGTGGTAAAGCAAACCATGCCCTGGGTATATATTATTATTATTTCCGGTTTTGATGATTTTTCTTATGCTAAAGAAGCCATCTCCATAGGTGTAGAAGAATATTTGCTTAAACCTGTTAGCGGACAAGAACTTTTACAGGTACTTAATCGCCTTGCCCTGCGTATTAAAAAAGAAAAACAACGACAAGATCACTTACAAGCCTATAAAGATCACTTGGCTTCTTCAGGGGGTTTTTTAAAGGAAAAGCTTTTACAAAACCTTTTCCTTGGAAAAGAAAAAGAAGAAAACATCCATGGGAAAGCCCGCTCTCTTCAAATGAACCTAATGGCTAATTGGTATTTAGTAATGTTACTAAACCCTTTTTCAAAAGAAGTGGCTATCATTGATAACCAAGAACGATTAACTGCTGAAAGTATCCTCTCCCGCTTAAGTGATCACAGTAGAAGCACCGCTTACTTATGCGAAATGAACCCTTATTTTGCTTATGTCGTTTTAGGCGACACTCAAGCAGATTTAGAGGAAAGAGCCTATGGCTTAGCTCAAGCAGCACAGTTTGAAGTAGCCAGAAATACCTCTATACATTTTCTAGTAGCCATTGGAAATCCTATTTCTTCCGTTGCTCACATCCCCTCTTCTTATAAAGATGCCCAAGAAGTAATGAAAGAAATAGAGAAGGTTTTATCTCCTCGAATTATGAATAGGGATGATGTCATCAATAAAGAATCCCCTCATACTCTTCCAGATTTTTCTTCCATGAACCTTTCTGCTGCCCCTATTCTAGAGCAACTAAAATATACCAATGAAGAAAATATAAATTTCATATTAACTCGCTACATAAAAAGTATGGGGGATACTGCCATTCAATCCCCACTTTTTGCGGATTATATTTATGTAGATATCCTTCGGGTAGCTTCCCATATTATTAAAGAAAGTGGTGGAGAACCTCAAACTGTTCTTTCAGAGTCTTTTTATGAAGATGAAAAGCCTTCCTCTTCCTCTCTATTAGATCTCTATGAAAAGCTAGAAAATCTTTTAATAGTCGCCCTTCGTTTTCGTAATCAAAATATGTTAAATCACCATGGTCCCATTATTCGCCAAGCAATGTCTTTCCTTAACGAAAACTATATGAATTCCTCTCTTACCCTTAAAGATGTAGCCAGCCACGTATCCCTATCCAATAACCACTTTTGTACAGTTTTCTCTCAGGAAACCGGCGTTACCTATACTGAGTATTTAACCAATTTACGTATGAGTAAAGCAAAAAAGCTCCTCACTACTACTACTAAGCGTAGTAGTGAAATTGCCTACCAAGTTGGTTATAACGACCCACACTATTTTAGTTACTTATTTAAAAAAAATGTAGGAACATCTCCTAGAGATTTTAGAAAAAAAGCTGCTGACGAGGGCTTTTTATAATTAGACTATGACTTAAATAAAGAATAAGAGATGATATTGCACATTCTAATATCATCTCTTATTCTTTATTATATGGATAATCAGTGTTATTTTTTCTTTTTCCGCTCAGAATAGCTTACTACCATTCGCTGTATGCCGACAAAAAGAAGCAACAAGGCCCCGGTTGCTATGCGCCCCCACCAGGAAAGTAGATTTCCATTAAAAGTAATCAACGCCGGTATAATAGACTTTAGTAATACTCCAAAAAAAGTACCAATTATATACCCAGCGCCACCAGTTAATAATACTCCACCAATTACCGCCGAGGAGATCACATCCAATTCTGCTCCTTGTAAGGCCAAACTTGAGGCCGATTTCATATATAAGGCAAAAGCTACCCCAGCTAAAACAGAGCACATACCGTTAAAAGCATATACCAATATTTTTGTTTTTCCTGTTGGAAGGCCCATTAGTTGTGCCGACTGCTCACTACCTCCAATGGCATACACATTGCGTCCAAAACGAGTTTTCTGAAGAATAATAGCCCCAATAATAATCATTAATAAAAATAGAATTACATTAAAGTTAATGTAGGCTGCCGGCTTTAATTTTACCCACCCTTCATCTGTCAAACGCATAAAATTAATCTTCCAGCTGGCTAAAGCATCTAAACTGGGATGAGAAATCGTAATGGCTTCCCTGCTGATCAAAGCTGTTATTCCTCGGGCAAAAAACATGCCTGTTAAGGTGGTAATAAAGGGAGGAACTTTTAAATAATGAATCATTGCCCCCATGCCGGCTCCTAAACCAACGCCAACAATCATTGCAAAAGCAATGCAAATAAAGGGGTTAATTCCAAGCTTATTGTTGCCATAAGCAATAATCATTCCAGTTAAAGAAGCCACTGCGCCTACTGACAAGTCAATCCCACCGGTAATTAAAACCATGGTCATGCCCACAGCAGAAATACCAATATGTGCGTTGTCTATTAACATGGTCATAAAAGTTCTAAGTGTTGTAAATCCCTTATTTCCATAAGCAATAGCACCTGCAATATAAATCAAAATAAATATACCTATAGTAGCATAAACCATAATAAATTTCGGGTTCATCATCTTTTGTAAAAACCCTTGTTTCTTTACCTTGCTTTTATCCAAAAAGAGCCCCTCCCTTCATTTTTTCTTTTTCCTCGGAACGTTTATGCATCAGTTTTCTTACAGGTTCTGATTGCAAGACAATAACCACCGCAATGATAAGGGCCTTAAAAGCCAAGGTAGTCTCCGCAGCAATTCCAAAATAATAAACAAAGGTGATAATGGTTCTAATAATAATTGAGCCTATAAAAGTACCAAAAAGAGAAAACTTCCCCCCCGACATATTCGTACCACCAATAACCACTGCCAATATAGCATCCA
>CAZEIB010000078.1:0-9458 GCA_964511785.1 uncultured Oscillospiraceae bacterium | reverse complement strand
ATGGCTGTCTATTTGCCATTAATGAATTTTGCGAACTTTAGTATACACTACCAAAAGGTTTAAAACAGATTTGTAGAGCTATAGAAGAAAAATTAATTAAATAAATTAAAGAAAAGAAGCATGAATGAATAAAAAAGTGTAAAGGATGAATTGTATTTTTTCATGCTTTTTGATATGCTACCTTTGCTAGAAAAAAAGACCAGGAGTAAGTAATGCCATGTTAGAAATTTTTCCTTTAAATAAAAACAACGAACTTTATTACAATACCATTGATAAACGCTATTTAGCAGGGGAATTGGTTACGGTTAAAGTAACCTTACGAGGATTTTCACTTGGGTATACTGCTAAAGAAGAAGCAGGTTGGCAGCAAGCCCATCCAATCCATAATGTACCGGTTAGTGAAATGCTAAAGCGGAAAGATATGGTTTGCTATATGGCTTTTAAAAACAACCGTTGTGTAGGTCAAGTAGTTTGTGTTGAAAACTGGAATGGACGAGGAATCATATGGGATATAGGAGTGGATCTTCAAGAGAGAAGAAGAGGGATTGGAACTGAACTTCTAAAAGCTTGTGAAGAATGGGCAATAAACAGGAAACTTTATGGATTAATGGTAGAAACCGCAGACAATAATCCGATTTTCTGCCAGTTTTTAGAAAACTACGGGTTTACGCTTGGTGGGGTTGATAGGTTTTTATATCATAGCTTAACAAAAGAAAGAGAAAAAGCCCCTCCTTTTAGAAATACTGGGTTGTTTTTTTATGATGATTTTTAAAGAAAGGATATTTTATGCGATTACAAAAATATATAGCACAAAGTGGTGTTGCCTCCAGGAGGAAAGCGGAGGAATTGATAGCACAGGGGAAGGTACAGGTTAATGGTGAAACAGTTACTCAAATGGGAGTAAAAGTTTCTGAAGGGGATGAAGTAAAGGTAGAAGGAAACTTGATTACCTTGGAGGCTGAAAAGCATTACATTTTATACCATAAGCCTATGGGAGAAGTGACCACAGCTTCCGATCCAGAAGGAAGAGATACGGTGGTTGATAAGTTCATCGATTATCCTGTACGCCTATTTCCTGTAGGGAGATTAGATTTTAACAGTGAGGGGTTATTAATTTTAACCAATGATGGAGACTTAATGCAAAAGCTTCTTCATCCCAGTAAAGAGGTGGAAAAAACTTATTTAGCAAGACTTACAGCAGATTTCACCATACAAGATGCTCGTAGATTAGAGAGGGGAATTTGGCTGGATGGAAGAAAAACGGCCCCTGCTAAAGTACGGGTCATTAAAAAAGAGACCTTTGCTACTGTTATTCTAATTACCATTCATGAAGGAAGAAACAGGCAAGTTCGAAAAATGGTAGAAAATGCCGGCCATAAAGTGCTATTGTTACGCAGGGTGCAATTTGGTCCCATTCAATTGGGAGACCTGCCCAAAGGGCAATGGCGTCATTTAAAAACAGAGGAAGTAGCAAAATTGAAGATGTTATAAAAAAAGCACCAATCAATAAAAGATTGGTGCTTTTTTAAAAGGAAAATCCCCATTTGCGAAAGTATTTTAATACAGATTGAAGATGAAGCTTAGTACTTTTGATGTTTTTGGCACTAGAACGTGCCCAATGATGAGTAATAACAATATGAGGATGATAAATGACATCTCCTATTTTTGCCAACTCTCTAGTTAAGTCAATATCTTCCATATAC
Source organism: uncultured Oscillospiraceae bacterium (assembly GCA_964511785.1). GTDB lineage: Bacteria > Bacillota > Clostridia > Christensenellales > Aristaeellaceae > CAYFQH01. Next base: position 7,755 of record CAZEIB010000078.1, on the reverse strand, counting down.
AAAAAATACCTTGGATCAAACCCATTGATTTGATTATAAGCTTGGGTTGATAAAAACATAAAACAACCCGTAGCAAAATCAATGGGGACAGGGGTGGTAATTGTTTTATTTTGCCAGGTATATTCTTTCCTCCATTTTGAAAAAATGGAGGCATATTTTTCAAAAAAGCCTCCGGCTAAGTAACGAAAAGTAGGAAGTTCTTTAGGAAGAAATTGCTCATTACCATTAGGAAATAAAACCTTTGGAGAGAGCAAAACTGTTTGCGGATTGTTTTGCATAAAAGTAACCATACGCATAACTTCCTCAGGCTGAAAAGATACGTCCGGATTGACAATCATATGATAATCGCTTTGTAATAAAGGAAGGATGTGATTGTGCCCTTGCCCAAAGCCAATGTTTACAGATAAAGGCTGAAGATTGATGGAAGGAAATTCTTTTTTGATTAAAGAAAGGGTATTATCTGTAGAAGCATTGTCTACAACATAAAGGTTGTTAGGCTCCATTCCGGGAATGGACAAAAGACTGCTAATTGCAGCTGAAATGGTTTTTTCATTGTTGTAGGTAACAATGCAGGCAGATAAACTAGGACACATACTTGTAAAAGCTCCTTTATTGCAGTGTAATAAGTATTACTTATCTATTATACTGCAATTGATGAAAAAAATGAAGATGACTACTTGGATATCCAGCTGATGGCAATGGTTCCGGGTCCTACATGAGCGCCTACTACAGGGCCTATATCCATTAAAGTAATTTGTGGAAAAAGTCCACAATGGTTTTCAACATAATTCTTCAGTTCCAACAATTCTCCTTTTACATTGGAAGAAGCAAAATAAACCGGATAATTTAAGTCAGGAGGAGACTTTTTTAGCTGCTCAACAAACCAGTCTAACATTTTCTTTTTTCCTCTTACTAATCCATTCATCCCAAGTTCACCATCAGATAAATGTAAAACAGGTCGAATTTTCAAGATATTCCCAGCTTTACCGGTAAAAGAAGAGAGGCGCCCTCCCATAACAAGGTATTTTAAATCACTTACATGACCAAAAAGCTTTTGTTTTGATTTTATAGTTTCCAAAATAGAAATGATTTCTTCAATAGAAGAGCCTTGGTCCCGCAATGAAATTGCTTGATGAACTAAAGCGGACTGCCCTAAAGAAGCCGTATAAGAATCAATAATATGTACTTTTGATGGGTGGGAACACATCTCTTGAGCTAATACTGCAGATTGATGGGTGCCGCTTAATTTACTTGAACCAGTAATAATCAGCACTTCATCGCCCTTATCCAAATGAGGAGTAATAGCATCTAAAAAAGTATTTGGTGTAATTTGACTTGTTTTAGGAAGCTGTTTAACAGTGGTAATTTTTTCATAAAACTCCTTATTGGTAATGGTAACGCCATCAATATAAGATTCTTCATCCATCAAAATGGTAAGAGGAAGAACTTGAATACCAGTTTTCTTAGCTTCAGATTGTAAAAAATCAGAAATACTGTCTGTAATGATTTGAATCATTGGTCTATCTCCTTTGAATTAAAATAGGCATCAATCCCTTTTAATGTATCTATTAGTAAAGCAAGTTGATTTTCCGGTAAATAAGATACAATACTTTGAGTCATTTCTTTATGAAAAGCATCATGGTGCTTTGTAACTTCCAAGCCTAAAGGCGTTGGAGAGACTAGTACCACCCTTTTGTCTTTGTCCCAGCGTTTTTTTACAAGATAGCCTTTTTTGATTAAAGTGTTTACAGCTACTGTTAGGGAACCTACAGTAATATGAAGAGCCTCTGCAATGGTAGACATAGAGTTGTTGTTTTCAATATGACAAACTGCTTGGATGACATGAAATTCACTCATTGAAAGATTTTCATAAGGGGGAATGCGCAATGCTTCTTCTTCAATACGCAAAATATCATTAAAAAGATGGACTAGCAAGTTGTTAATTGTTTTTGATTCCTCTTGTAAATAAGAGTTCATGATACCTCCTGAAAATTATTTTGAAATTCAAAATAAAAAATATTTTTTTGAACTTCAAAAAAGAACGTTTTGAAGTTCAAAACGTTCTTAGTATAACAAAAGAATTTTAAAAAGTCAAAAATTTAATAACTATTTATAAAGACTTTCTTTTTGTAATCACCAATCTGCGATAAGGATCATTGCCTTCGCTATGAGTGTCTACTTGCTGGTTTTCGTGAAGGGCACTATGGATAATCCGTCTTTCATAAGGATTCATAGGCTCTAACGAAACACGTCTGCCGGTTTTTACAGCACGATTAGCCATACGATTGGCTAGTCGAATAAGAGATTCTTCTCTTTTGGCGCGATAGTTTTCTGTATCTAAGGTAATTCGAGTATAATTTTCTTGCCCTTTATTGACATACAAATTAACTAAATATTGTAAAGCATCTAAGGTTTCACCATGATGCCCAATCAATAATCCCATATTTTCTCCTTCCATTTGAAGAAGGATACTTCCCTCATCTGTGGTGGAGACATGAACCATGGCATCTACATCCATATGCTTTACCAACTGTTCCAGAAAGCTTTTTGCAGTGGCAATAGATTCTTTAGAGGCTACTTGTACTTCTCTTGGGGTTTTATCAACAATTGTTTTTTGGGGGGAAGGAGAAGCAATAGAAGAAGGGCTAGAAGAGAGGGCAGGAGTTTCAAACTCTTTTTTTGCTTTTTCATGTGCAGCAGTAATCAGGGCTGCGGCATCTTTAGCTACAGCATCTTTTTTTAAGGTTAACCGTACCTTGGCTTGCTTTGCACCAAAAAGACCAAACAATCCTTTACTACCTTCATTAACAATGTCAATAGTTACATCATTAATGGCTACACCTAAATGATTTAAGCCCTGAGAAATAGCTTCTTCAACGGTTTTTGCGGAGGACTCGTAGGTTTTCATTTAACAACACCTTCTTTTTGTTGAATTAGTTCTTTTTGATCTTGAGCATCAAAATATTTATTTAAAATAATGTTTTGTACAACAGCAAATACGTTGGAGGTTACCCAGTAAATAGAGAAACCGGCATTTGAAGTAGCACAAATATACAAAGAAAACAATGGGAAAAACCATTTCATAAACCCACCGGTTGGATTAGGTACACCAGATTCAGCACTAGGAGCTGCTTGTGGAGTTAGCTGGGTCATTAAAAGCTGGCTAGCGGCTGAAAGCAGGGGTAATATAAACAGGCCGTTAAAATTTTTGTATAAAGAAAGATTAAACAATATGTTTTGAAAACCCGGTACAACAGCCATTTCGGCTTGATAAACTGGTAGTGCTTGCATAGCAGCAAGAATTTCTTTAGAAAAATCTGCTGAAGCAAAATCAAAGGAAATACCGGTAGCTACTAAATTTTCAATCATTATAGGGTCAAGGGCACTATACACTTTTTCCCAAATAGCTGCTGGAATCATTTGAATGCTGTTGGGGTTTTGCATAATGGAATAAAAAGGGCTATCAGGCATCCAAAGGTTTTTTACCCAAAGCCAACTTTCAAACTTAGGCGCCTCGCCTGTAGCCAACAGATGAAACACCTGTTGAGCAATTTGTTCGTTTGAAATCATACGCATACCGGCAAACATGGCAAATAATACGGGCATGGTTAACAGCATAGGTAAACAACCGGAAAACATACTAACATTTTCTTTTTTATAAAGTTCCATGGTTTTTTTATTTAGTTTTTCCTGATCGTTTTTATATTTTTTTTGAAGTTCTGCCAGTTGAGGCTGGATTTTTTGTGTTTTACGCATTCCCTTACGGCTTTTGAGATCAAAAGGGAGCAAAACAAACTTAATAAAAAAAGTAAAAATAACAATAGACCAACCGTAATTGCCTATAACCGAATTAATGGCACCTAAAATATTTCTTAAAAACTCGTTCAAAAGGGTCATTCCTTCCTAAAAAAATCATTTGGGTCTTCCGGTACCGGGTCATAACCCCCTTTTGAAAAAGGGTTACATCTAAGAATCCTTAAAAAAGCAAGCCAACTACCTTTGAAAGCACCAAATCTTTCTATTGCCGTAATGGCGTACACAGAGCAAGTAGGTACATATTTACAGGCGCTTGGCAATAGAGGACTGATATTTTGTTTATACATTCGAATTAAATAAATTAAAAATTTTTTCATCATAAGGGTACATGCTCTTTTAAAGGAGGTAATAATAGATTTTGCTTTTTTAATAAATAAGAGAGATCTTCTTTAAGACGGCTAAATGAAGCAGAAGCAGCACTGTTTCTGGCTAGAATAATGTAATGGCCCGGTTTAAGGGACCCAAGCATGGGACGAACACATTCACGTAACTGTCTTTTTAATTTGTTTCGTACAACAGCATTTCCAACTTTTTTACTAATGGAAAAACCAACCTTCACTTGTCGATTTTGATGATAAATTAATACCAAATTTTTAGACGAAACACTTTTTCCCCGGCGATAAACGAACTGAAATTGTTTGTTTTTTTGTAGTCGATATTGTTTTTGCATACTATCCTCAGTTGATTGCATTAAAAAAATAATATGAAGAAAGGCCCGCACCCACTGTGCAAATTAGCAGCAATAGGACGGGCCAACCAACCATGCTGAAAATATAATACTGGTTATTGGATTACGCACTTAATACTTTACGACCACGGCGACGGCGAGTAGCCAATACTCTACGACCACTTTTAGAAGACATACGAGCACGGAAACCATGAACCTTGCTACGTTGACGTTTTTTAGGTTGATAAGTTCTAAACATGTATAACACTCCTTAAAAAATATTTCAACATTACTCATTACAATGGTTACTGCCCAAAAAGGCAAAGTACCATAAAACAACTATTCCAGTATACTGACTTGTAAAGAAACTGTCAATACTTCCCAAGAGCCTTTATCAAGATGATTACAAAAGTATTGGTAAAAAAGAAAAACTAACTACTTTAAGGTCTGGCGGGAGGATTACATACAGTACATGTTTTGAGCTTGTCATAGGGACTATTGTTGATAGAGCTAAAAGAAAGGGGTTGAAGAGGAAGGTCTTTTTTAGCTTTTACTGAAGAACAGTCATCTACTAAATGGTAGTACTGACCACCGTTTGGGTTATAGTACACTGTGATATCTTGATTACTTTCTTCTTGTTGTAATTGCTGCCGTTCCTGGGCTTGTTGTTCTTCTTCGGAAACAGGTGGGGCTACAGGGTTAGTGGTTTTAAAAACTGTAGGATCAACATACCAAACATCATTTTCTTTACGAAGTAGCGCATCGTACTGATAGGTTTTGTTTCCTGCCAGTTGTTTCATGGTTACAGTAATAAAAACATTTCTAATTCCTTCGCCATCTGAGCCTGTGGCACTTAATATTTCATAGGCAACGGCTTGACGTCCGCCAATGATGCCAAAAAAGCTGGCAACAGGTTCACTTTGTTGGCCTTTCCATTCAGGAGAAACCAAAGAAAGCATGGAGTCTTTGTCATTTTGTATCCAATATTCTAAAAAAGAACGTAATTGTTGTATAGATTCAGATTTTTCCAAAGAGGTTTCTTCCGGTAGTGTTTCAGGCCCTTCTTCGGGAGATGAAGGGATGATACCAGAGGGATTTTGCTCTTCAGGAGAAGAGGCACCTTGATTGAGAGATGAGGGATCGGTAATGTTGGTTCCCTGGGTAGAAATAATATTGGAATCAGGGGGGGATATAGTATCAGGAGCTTGACCGACAAAAAGAGTTACTAATACAACACCGGTTAAAGCAAGGTAAATTAAAGTTAGCACTATGCGGGCACTGGAAATAAAACTGCCTTTCATCCACATAATTCCTAAAGAAGAAACACTTACTCCAACAAAAAGCCATTTAGCAATAGCCATAGTAGGGTTAAAAAGAGTCAACAAAAAGAGTAAAGGAGCAATAAAAAACAAAGCTATTTGTAAAAAAGTATCAATGGCATGATTGGCAGAAGAAGCCCTTTTTTTACGTTGGAAGGGTTGGGAAGAAGGAGGATAATAAGAGGAATGATTATTGTTTTCATAGGCTGTGTAGCCACCCTGTTCATAAAAAGGCTGAGAAGGAGGTGCTTGAGAATAGGGCTGCGAAGAATCGGCATAGTTTGGGGAAGGCGGGTAATAGCCCTGTTGAGGCTGCTGAGAGGGGAATGGGTAATTGCCTGTTCCCGCAGCTTGATTAAAAGGGGGGACAGAATAAGGGTGATTTGTTTTATCGTCATACCACTGTTGTGGAACTTGATTAGGAGGTTGAATTTGTCCTTGATATGGAAATTGAGAATAGTTTTCTGTTGCTTGTGAACCTGCTGCTTGAGGATAAGAAGGAGGGTAAGCTTCTTGATTTTGAGGAGGATAAAAACCTCCATCAGGATATTGACCTTGATAAGGAGCAGAAGGAACAGGCTGCCTGTTCCTATTAGGAGGTTGCTTTACAGGACCCTTAGGAGGAGGAGAAACTTTTTTTTGTGCTCCATAGGTCGGAGCAAAAGAATATTTATTTCTAGGATTATTATTCATCCATGTACGCACCTTTCTAGCGAGAAATCAAAGTTTTACTTCATTAAAAAATAATAAAAGAATTCAACTTATAGTAGCATAAAAAGGGTGTTATTGTAAACTAAACAATGAAATGGAAAAAAATAGTTCCAAACTTACGGAAATAAAACCAATTATGTACTTCATTATGAGTATGATATAATGTTTATGCTACTTTGAAAAATAATGGAGGAATAAAATGAGTGAACAACTACTGCAAGAAAATCATAAAAAGCCAAAGTTTTCTTTACAAGAATCTTTAAAAACGATTCAAAAAAAGAATAAAATTGAAGCATTAGTAGAAGAGTTTACCAATGAAGTAACCCTGGTAACAGAAGGTCTTTGGAATGATCAAAAAAACCTGAAAGACGAAATACGGGACTTAGCTATGGAGCAGACTATTTGGGAAAAAAAGGAAGAAGTAGCAAGAGAAAGTTTATTGGAAGAAATGGTTGTTTTAAAAAAGCAACTTGCCAACATTACAGATAAAGTAACACGATTGGAAAATAAAAAGAAGAAAAATGCCCCAAATGTATTAAAGCAAATCAGCCTAATGGTGTTTGCTTTTTCAGGAGCATGGGTTTTAGTAACGCTTATTAATGGTATTTTACAACTGATAAAGTAAAAAATTACAAAAAAGGAAAAACAATGAAAAAATATGAAGAAATTGCAAAAGTGTATAAAAAGCAAAATAAAGAAGGATATATCGATGGAATAACTGCAAGTTTAACTTATGCAGATGAAATTTGTGCACAATTAGACCTGCTTCCCGATACCGGAGTAGGAACTGCTATGATAAACAGTGTTTCTATAGCCTTTCCTTTTATTGTTATTGCTGTTGCTGAACAAAGTAAGGTTATTGCCGGAAGAAAAAAGCAAATACGAGGAATAAAAGATGCAGGGCGCCGTATGTTAAAAACAGGAGTTGCCATGGCGGCGGGGGCAATTGTTTTCCCTTTTACTGGTGTTATTGGGGCTGTACCTGCCAGTTTTGCTACACGAAAAATGATAGAGTATTATAAATCAAAGTATTTTTTAGCCACACGGATTAGTGAAAGAACTCAAAGGTTAAAAGAGTTACGGGAACTAACGGCAATTAGTCCTAAAAGCCTGTCGGAACCCTTTAGATTGCTGGAAGGAAAAAAAGACTGATTAGTAAAGGATTTTCTTTTTCAAGAAAATACGATATGATATGTCGGTACCTTTTAAGAAGGAGAAAATATATTGTATATAAACATTAAT
>CAZEIB010000077.1:0-9585 GCA_964511785.1 uncultured Oscillospiraceae bacterium | reverse complement strand
TTTTTCAACAGTTTAATTTATTCCCCCATCGCAGTGTTATTGACAATATTACCTTGGCCCCTATAAGCCTTAAAAAAATGACTAAAAAAGAGGCTAATCAGAAAGCTATGGAACTGTTAAAAAGGGTAGGGCTAGAAGAAAAAGCCCACGTATACCCTAAACAATTATCAGGGGGGCAACAACAGCGTATTGCTATTGTGCGGGCTTTGGCTATGAATCCGGAAGTAATGCTTTTTGATGAGCCTACTAGTGCCTTAGATCCGGAAATGGTAGGAGAAGTGCTGGATGTAATGAAAGACTTGGCTCAAAGTGGCATGACCATGGTGGTGGTCACCCACGAAATGGGTTTTGCCAGAGAAGTGGGAGACAGAGTGCTTTTTATGGATGAAGGGGTTGTGGTGGAAGAAAACACCCCTCAAGAATTGTTTGGCAACCCCAAAGAATTGCGTACCCAAAATTTTTTACGAAAAGTATTAATATAAAAGGAGAAGAAAATGGCGAAAAATCAAAAAATTCAAGAGCAACTGGACAAGGTAAAATGTTTTTTATTGGATATGGATGGAACCTTTTATTTAGGGGATCAATTGCTAGAGGGATCTTTGGAGTTTTTAGAAGCCTGTAAAAAATCCGGTAGAAAAACCTTGTTTTTAACCAATAACTCTTCAAAGTCCGGAAAAGTCTATGAAGAAAAATTGAAAAAAATGAATGTGCCAAAGGATTTTATCCATGTTCTTACCTCCGGTCAAGCGGCAGGAGAGTATGCACTTAGAGAATTCCCGGGGAAAAAGCCCTTTTTATTAGGCAATGATATGTTAAGAGAAGAACTGGAAGAAATGGGTTTGGAATTTGATCAAAAAAATCCGGACTATGTGCTTATTGCCTATGACACAACCTTAGATTATGAAAAAATGACAGAGGTTTGTGATTTTGTAAGGGCCGGCCTTCCCTATATTGCTACTCATCCCGATTTTAACTGCCCTACAGAAACCGGCTATGCCCCTGATATTGGTGCCATTATTGCTTTTATTGAAGCCAGCACAGGAAGGCGCCCTGATGTAATTGTAGGAAAGCCTCATACAGGTATTGTTACAGAAGCCTTAAAGCATACAGGCCTTAAAGCCGAAGAATTGGCTATGGTAGGAGATAGGCTTTACACAGACATTGCTACCGGTGTAAATTTTGGTATGACCAGTATTTTGGTTTTAACAGGGGAAGCTAGCTTAGAGGATGTAGAGACATCCGATGTAAAACCCCATTTGATTTTTGAAAGACTCTCTTCTATGATTGAATATTTGGACTAAAAATTAAGAAAAGAAGCAACAAAAAAGAGCAATCTATATCAGATTGTTCTTTTTTGTTATTGACAGAGAGGAAAAATGGGATTATACTGATTATAGTGAGAATAAACAGTAAGATGAATAGGAGGAGGATGGTTTGAAAATACTTATTTCAAATTATAGTAATGAACCTATTTATGAACAAATTTTCAAACAGATAAAAGAAAGCATTTTGTCTGAAGAAATAAAAGCAGGGGAGCTTTTGCCTTCTATTAGGCAGTTGGCAAAAGATTTACAGGTAAGCGTTATTACAACGACAAGGGCTTATAAACAATTGGAGTTGGCAGGCCTTGTTGCAGTGGTTCAGGGAAAGGGCTGTTATGTATTGCCTCAAAACCCTCAATTAGTGAAAGAACAGGGACTACAAACGGCTCAAAAACATTTTAGTGAAGGAATTCAAGCAGCGAGGTTGGTGGGAATAGAAAACGATGAACTTATAGAACTTTTACAGATATTGCTTAAGGAGGAATGAAATTGAAAAATAGTATTGAAATTACAGGACTATGTAAGGACTATGAAAATTTTTCTTTGCAGGAAATTAATTTCGTGGTGCCACAAGGATATGTAATGGGGCTAATAGGGGAAAATGGGGCAGGAAAAACCACCATTATCAAAAGTATTTTACATATGGTTATTCCTACAAAAGGCACTGTGAAAATATTTGGTAAGGACTTTAAAAAACACCCGAAGCTAAAAGAGGACATAGGGGTGGTGATGGATATGCCTTTTTTTGTAGATGACTGGACAGGAAAAGAAGTTGAAAAAGCGATTTCTCCTTTCTATCAAAACTGGGACCATCATCATTATCAAAATTTATGTAAGTATTTGAAAATTCCTATGGATAAGAAAGTGAAAGAACTTTCAAGGGGTACTAAAATGAAATTGATGTTGGCGGTAGCCCTATCCCATAAAGCCAAATTTCTGATTTTAGATGAAGCCACCAATGGATTAGACCCTGCGGTAAAAGAAGAAATGCTGGAATATTTAAGGCAGTTTATGCTTCATGAAGATCACAGTATTTTGTTATCTTCTCACCTTACGGGGGATTTGGAAAAATTGGCAGACTATATTACTTATGTTCGAAATGGAAAAATTTATTATTCCGGTGCCAAGGATGAATTACTGGATAGCTACAAACTGATTAAAGGAAAAGATGAAAAGGAAATTTTCTTGATTAAAGAAAAACTAATAGGCTATAGAGAAAACAATACAGGATTTTCAGCATTAATTTCCACTAATGATGTTGAAGATTTACCAAAAGAAGTTCTCATACAGCCTGTTACTTTAGAAGATATCATGGTGTACCATAACCAAAGGAGAGATATCTATGAGTGGGCTTAAAAAGCTTTTATATTTAGATTTTTCCATAAGCAAACCTTATTTAACCCAAAAAAACATGCTGGTCTTAGGGGCCTTAACATTATTTCCTGTATTTTTAAATCAAAATCCAGTACTAATAGGGCAGATGTTTGTTTTGTATGTCATCCTTAATATTAGCAACCTTTTTGCTGTGGAAGAAAAGAATAATATTGATATACTCCATAGTATTTTGCCACTAAAACGAAAAAAAGTGGTTCTAGGCAGATTTATGTTTTGTATAATCAGCTGTATTGGTGTAAGTATATTGTCTGTTATAGCGGGTATTTTAATAAACGGATTATATTTAAAAGGCATTACCTTGGCAAGCATTAAAAAGGTGGCTGTTTTATTAATAGGTTCTTTAATGATTCTTTTTATTCAGGTGGCAGTGATGTTTACATTAGGGTACAAGAGAGGGAAAAATATTTATTTTTTACTGATGGTTGGCATTAGTGTAGTTGTATTAACAGCAGGGAAAATCCAGAATGAAAAATGGAGCTTGCCTATATCTATGAAAAGGTTTTTGCTACTGGGAGTAGGCGTTTTATTGTTTGTTTTTTTAATTACTTATCAAATTTCTAAAAGAGCCTATGAGAAAAGGAATTTATGAGAGAAAGTTTCATTAGACGAATGAGGAGGGACAGAAATGAAAGAACTTAAAAAATGCTGATGTTAGATTTTTATACCCTAAAGCCTTATTTTACTTTGAAAAATCTTTTGATATATGCAGGTATGGCTGTGTTTTTTGGTTTTACAAGTAAAAATGTTTTTGCAATGAACGGAGCGCTTTTTATGATGATCGGAATAAATGTTCTATCATTGTTTGCTGTAGGAGAACAAAATGGAATAGATGCCTTATATTTAACTTTACCCCTGGATAGAGAAAAGGTAGTAAAGGGTAGGTATGTATTTACCTTTTTACTTTGCATCATCATGGGCATAGTAGGGGGAATTTTTACCAGCTTGTTTGGCTTTGCATTTTTTCCGGGCTTTTCTTTTGCTGATGTAGGAGAAAACGCGGTAAGCATAGTAGCTTTATTGTTAGTATATTTGGTGATATTAATGGTTCAGCTGCCTATCTTTTTTAGAATGGGTTACCAAAAGGCAAAGGGCTATGCCATGCTTCCTTTCTTTTTGCCGGCAGTGATCATTGCATTGATTGCCCTAGGAAGGGAAAACTTTCACTTACCTGTACCAAAAGGAATTTTCCTATGGGCTATTATTTTAATAGGGGTGATAGTTATTACCCTGCTCCCTTTTATATCCTATAAATTGGCTAAAAAATGGTATTATTTAAGGGAATTTTAAAAAAACTTGACATGCCAAAAGAACCCTCTTTCTTAACAAGAAAGAGGGTTCCTTTGATTGGTTATAGGGATAAGTGCTATGCTTCTTGCAGCAAAGCTTCAATAGCATCTTCTAAGTGACTGGGGGTTACCTCAGGCTCAAAACGATGGCGAACAGTTCCTTTTTTATCTACTAAAAACTTGGTAAAATTCCATTTAATGTTGGCGTTGTTTTCATAATTAGAGTCCATATCTTTATAATAGGGAATCATCACTTCCGGGGTTTCAGATGCGGGATCAAAGCCCTTTTCTTCTTTTAAAAACTGAAATAAGGGTGAAGTGTTTTCACCGTTTACATCAATTTTATCAAAAATGGGGAAGGTAACGCCATATTCACTATGGTAACGCTTAACAACAGTGGCAATATCATCAGGTTCTTGGGCTAAAAACTGGTTGGACGGAAAGGCTAAAATTTCAAAACCTTGATTTTTATATTTTTGATAGGTACGCTCTAAGCCTAAAAGTTGTTTGGTATAGCCACAAAAGCTGGCTGTGTTTACAATTAGCACTACTTTACCTTTATATGCTTGAAGAGATTCCTCTTGTCCTGTGGTGTTTTTTACAGTAATATTATATAAATCCATGATAATCATCCTTTCAAAATAGGGTAAACAAAACTGATATAGAAGATATACCCCAAAAAGCTTAAAAAGAAACAAGTTTATCAAAATAATAGAAAAAGAATAAAAAAACGACCTTATCTTATTGAGTTTCATCCATTCAAACACCATTCCTTCCAATAAAAACGAGAGGTTGGAATGGTGCTGTGCCACTACCACCAGGTGGAAAGGCAGAGCGCTTTAATGTAAAATAATTAAACAGAAGATTAAAGGAGGAGGCAATATTGAGGAAAATACTTTTTTCAAGGGAAAGTGAAAGTATTCAGCCGATACGTTCCCTTGTTGAAAAACAAACACACAAAGCATTGGTGTTATGGACACTTGATTGCGCACCACGATTTTTAGAGATTTTTGAAAAATACTACCAAACTGAAACACGACCAAGGGAGTTACTTGCCATTGCCGAACTGTGGCGTAAAGGTGAAGTGAAAATGCCAGTTGCTAAAAAGGCTATTCACGCCGCACATAATGCCGCTACGGATGCAGAGGAATTTCCATCTGCACAAGCGGCTGCAAGGGCAATTGGTCATGCAGCTGCAACAATTCATGTAGAGACTCATGCTTTGGGCATTGTTTTTTATGGACTGACCTCCCTTGTTTATGAAGAAAAACCAGAAGATGTGAATGCCTTTGTCGCAAAAGAATGCGACTGGTTTATTGATAAGCTAAAATATTGGGAAGTCAATTACAACAAGGTTGATAGAAGGTGGGCATCATTTTTGGTTAAAGAGACCATGCCAAACAAGGAAGCTCTTTTGAGAATTAAGCAGGAGAAAAAATAATTAGTTTTATGCTCAAACGTAAAAGACGAAAGATGAAAGATGAAAGTTGCTAGATAAATCATTTGTATAAAATCCCCAGGGGGAAAACGCAAAGAGGCAGTAGGGTTTTCTGCGAAAAAATAAGCGTATATTTAACAGGGATTTTGACAAAATTTAAATTGCTTTTCTTGTATGTAGATAGTTTTTCAGTGTATGAGCAAGAGAAAAAATACGGCCTTACAGTCCGTCCGAACGCTGCAAATCAAGTACAGTTTTGTGAGATGTTTAAGATGAACCCTAATGCTAAAAAAACACAGTGACCGCTTATAAAAAACGGTCACTGTATTTTGGCGGAGAGAGGGAGATTCGAACTCCCGGCACCTTTTGAGTGCAATAGTTTTCGAGACTATCACCTTCAACCACTCGGACACCTCTCCAAAGTTTAAAAGTGAAAATTTATTGTAGCATGGTTTGCTATAGATGGCAATTCATAAAAAGAGCAAAACTTTTCTCTAAGGTTTTTTTGTGTTATAATTTTTTTACCTATGGAAAGAAGATTGTGAATGACAAGAATAAAAAGGGGGCCCTGAAATGAAAAATAAAAAAAGAAGAGGAATTTCCTTTGGAACGTTTTTTGTCCTAGGCCTAACCATTATAATTATAGCAGGGGTTGGCAGTATATTTACAAAAATGGCAGGAGATTCCAAGGAAACCATATCTCCTCAAGAAATTGCTTCAGCCATATCCTCTGCTGTAGATTTACCGGATTTACATTTACTGGAAATTCCCCTTACAAATCCTGAATTGAAAGAAACGCTACCTCCCGTGACCACAGAAAAAGTTTTGCCAGTGGAAAATGAGCAGAATCAAGGGGAAACAAAAGAAGAAGCGATTATCTCCTTGGGAACTCAACAACCAACAGCAATTCCCAACACCCCACCGCCTCCTGTACAGAAAAAAACAATAATTACCTTAGCCGGAACAGCAGACTTTACAAAAGACATACGCCAATCGGCTTATAATAAAGAAAGTCAAACCTATGATTTTAGACATTTGCTAGGAAACATTCAAGGAGAAATTGAAGGAGACTTAGCTATTGCCACTTTTGAAAATACCATTGTGCCCAATAAAGATGTAAACAATACCAATACAGTACCACAAGTACTTACTGCTTTAAAAAATGGTGGGATTAACGTATTGTCTATTGGCAATGAACACGTATTGGACTACGGATTGCCGGGTGTACAGGCAACGGAAAGTGAAGTGCGTAAAGCAGGGTTTTCTTTAGTGGGGGCAAATGTGAACAATCAACAAAATTTAATTTTAGATGCAGGAGATATGAAGCTTGGAATACTGCATTTTGTTGATAATATAACAGCATCCGGAGAAAAGCAACTAAAGAAACAGGAAAACCAAGATGTTATTGGAATTTATAATGAAGAAACCATTAATCAAGAAGTGGCAAACTTGAGAAACGACGGTGCAGATATTGTACTAGTAATGTTTCATTGGGGAAAAGACAAGCAAAAAGAAGTAACAGAAAAGCAGCAAATTATTGCTCAACAAGTAGCAAATGCTGGAGCAGATATATTATTAGGAACTCATATACAAAAAATTTATCCAATAACCTACACAACAGGGATAGATCCTCAAGGAAAACAAAGGGAAATGCTTACAGTATATTCAATTGGTGCTTTATTAACCGAAGAAAGAGGAGACGCCAATGTAGGGGGAATTTTGCTACATGTTGCCTTAGAATATAACCAAGAAAAGCAAATGGCTGAAATTGAAGAGGTGACCTACACGCCTACTTATATTTGGAGATACAAAGAAGATGGAAAATTTCAGTACAGGGTGGTAGCCAGCGACCAGCTAGCACCCCAAGGAATGGATGAAGGACAAGAAAAAGTAAAAGACAAAATTTTAGGGATTGTTCAAGGTGCCTTAGGGGATTCACCCGTTTCTATAAGAGTGAAGTAATAAAAAACAGCCATTATTATAAGATGGCTGTTTTTTTATGAGAAGTGGTAAATTAAAGGGTTATGGTTTTTCCGGTTTCAGCAGCTTCAAAAGCAGCATCAATAACTTCCATTACTTTTTTAACTTGCCAGGGCTGAACAATGAGTTCTGCTTTACCTGCTACGGCATCTCTTACATTATAGTAAAAAGTTTTGTGATCTACTTCAATTTGAGGGAGAGGTTTTTCAATTTTTACATTATCTGGCCTTGGAGAGAAAGTGCGAGTGGGGCCGTTGGAAGTCATAATCAACTCAGGCTCATGATTTAAAGTGCTGTCCAGCTCAACAATGGCACCGTTAGCAGAAAAATCTTCGATATAAGCAGTAGCTTCTTTTCCTAAAATCATCCAACGGGGCAACTCCTTTAATACAAAAGTACCAATTTCAATAGAGGCACAAGAGCCGTCCTTTAGGCGCAATAACAAGAATACATAGTCGTCTACTTCTTGGGTTTTTACATAAGCAAATTGACAAGTAACAGCTACAACACTATCAAAACCAAACATATTTAGGAACTGGTCTAAAAAGTGAACCCCCCAATCATATAACATACCGCCACCATGTTCTTTTTCACCGCGCCAACCATGAACAACACCACCTGATCCATGGAGACGAGATTGAACGGAAAAAACTTCGCCTAATAGCTTTTGGTCATAGATTTCTTTCGCTGTTAGATAGTCTTTGTCCCAACGGCGGTTTTGATGTACAGTGAATAAACGGTTTGCTTTTTGTGAAGCTTGAATCATTTCCTCTACTTCTTGAGCATTCATGGCAACAGGTTTTTCACAAATGACATGTTTAGCGGCGGAAAAAGCGGATTTTGCCAAGGAACAATGAACTTCGTTAGGGGTGGCAATTAATACTGTATCAAACAAATCACTTTGTAAAAAGGTCTCCAATTCATAAAAACCGGTAAGACCTGCCTCAATTGCAGCGTCTACACGTACAGGATCAATGTCATAGGCGGCGGTAACACTGATGCCTTCTAAATTGTTGATGTGTTTGTGGTGCCAACCGGCCATACCACCATATCCGATAATTCCTACCTTCATAAAATAACCTCCTAAGATCATGTTGTGTTTTGTAAGTAAGTTTATTATATAGAGGATAAAGTCAATTGTCGTGGCGAGATTGACAATAAAAGTGACAAAATGTCTTGTTGGAAGGAAGAAAGAAAAGCAACTGTTGGTTGCAAATGAATAATTATTTGTATGTAAACCAAACTAGCTAGTATATAAAGTAGGGTTTAAGTATAATAAAAGCACAAAAGGTTCTTTAAAAAGAGAAAAGAAAGGAAAAAGAAATGGAAAACAATATAATGATGAAGAAACTTTCTTGTTTAAGAAAGGAAAAAGGATATTCTCAAGAAGAGGTGGCAGAAAAATTAGGAGTTAGTAGACAGGCAGTATCAAAATGGGAAAGAGGAGAGTCTTCTCCAGATACAGAAAATCTTATTGGTTTAGCAAAGTTATATAGTACTTCTTTAGATGAGCTTCTGCTAGACGGGCCTCTACTAGGAGAGAACAGGGTAAGTGTACAGAAAGAGGAAATAGAGGAAGAAAGAATTGATAATAGTACTGATAAAGAAGGAGAAAAAAGCTTCTATCAGTCTTCTAAATGGAAAGAACTGGAAAAGGAAATGGAAAGAAAAGTCAACAAGTCAAAAGTGCCATACCCCATACTTGTGAATGTTTTATATCTCATTTTAGGATTCGGATGGGGATTGTGGCATCCCGGGTGGCTGATTTATTTAACCATTCCATTACATGGCCTTAGAAAAAACAACTCTTCTTGGAGAGCTTACGCAGCTTCTCCCATTATGATAACTATTATTTATGTATTGCTTGGACATTATTTTGGTTTATGGCATCCAGGGTGGATGTTGTTTTTATGCATTCCGATTTTTCAAAGATATGCTAATGGAAACATTTTACAATAGGAAGGGTTTAAAAAGAAAATGGGTTTATCCATAAGAAAAAGCAAAAAGGAAGAAGCCGATGAAAGGCTAGCCATGGAACAAGATAAATTGAGTTGAAGAGAAAAATTTTAATGCTTAGTATGGTTATACAGAAATAAAAAAAGAAAAGGGAAAAAGGTGTTGACAAGGTGAAGGTAGTTTGGTAATATAGTAAAGCGCCTCGGGA
>CAZEIB010000076.1:0-9615 GCA_964511785.1 uncultured Oscillospiraceae bacterium | reverse complement strand
CAATAATCACCTGTCCTAAAGCAACAGGGGCTGTAATGGTCACTTGGGTTAAAGCGGCCATTACCTTATTAATCTCTTCTTTCGCCACAGGTTCTTTGGTTTTAACACTTAAGGGCATTTTACTTCCCCTTACAGGAACCACTGCCGTAACCATACGTTTTGGGGCAATGGCTTCCTGCTTAGCATATATTTCTCCTCTTTTACAGGCATTGCCGGAAACAGATACAAATTGACCATTTTCTAAAACCACTTTCATACGGCAGCCTACAGGGCAGCTAATACAAGTTAATGTTTGTTCCATCAAAATTCCTCTTTCCTTTGTATTCATCAGTCATGGATATGCTGGCTACTATATTAAGTTATTTTACCATTTCCAGTACAATGTTGTCACTGCCTGCCTCTTTAATGGCTTGAAGGGCTTTAACAGGTAGGGTTAATACGGCCATTTCACCAGGGGTAAATATACGCCCCTTCTTTTTGGCTATTTCTACCTCTCCCGCTTTTACAATTACTGCAGCACTTTCAAATACCCCGGTGGGCCTAAACATTAAATCAATGCTTTGGGCCTTTTCAAGGTCTTTAGGTAAGTGAATAAATTGAGGAACAGTGCCTCTTACTCCTTGGCCGTCTTTTACGGTAATTATTTGATCATGTGGCGCCTTTCCTTGAATAAAATCTACTGCTGCTTCACCAGCCTTAAAGCTTTCGGCACTTACATGGTCTACCAAATCGTGTACATGTAATACATTACCACAGGCAAAGACTCCGGGAATGTTGGTTTGGAAAGTATCATCTACAATAGGCCCACTGGTTAAATGGGATATTTCCACTCCTGCCCCTTCGCTTAATTCATTTTCAGGAATTAAGCCTACGGAAAGCAGTAATGTATCACATTCAATTCGTTGCTCAGTACCGGGAATAGGTTTTCTGCTGCCATCTACTTTGGCAATAACCACAGCTTCCAAGCGTTCTTTTCCCTGAATATCTACAACGGTATGTTCCAATAATAAAGGAATATCATAGTCTTCCAAGCATTGTACAATGTTACGGTTTAGCCCACTGGAATAGGGCATAATTTCAACACAGCCTAACACTTGTGCCCCTTGTAAGGTCATGCGGCGGGCCATAATTAAGCCAATATCACCGGAACCTAAAATGACTACTTTTTTTCCGGGCATATACCCTTCCATATTTACAAACTTTTGGGCAGTACCTGCGGAAAAAACCCCTGCACAACGGGTGCCGGGAGTAGCCAAGGCACCTCGCGGTCTTTCTCTACAGCCCATGGCCAAAATAACGGTTTTAGGTTTAAATATCTGTATCCCATGTTCTGCGCTAATGGCTGTAACCGTACGGTCTTCCTCTACGGTTAGTACCGTGGTATTACATTGATAGGGAATATTTAATTCTTTCACTTTATCAATATCTCTTTGAGCATATTCAGGACCTGTTAGTTCTTCTTTAAAGCGGTGAAGACCAAAACCGTTGTGAATACACTGACATAAAATGCCTCCTAAAAAATCTTCCCTTTCTAAGATTAAAAGGCTGTCGTTTCCTTTTTCTTTAACGGCAATTCCTGCTGCTAAGCCTGCAGGGCCACCGCCGATAATTAATACATCCAACTCTTGCACAGGAAAATCATTATTTGCCATTTTTTACAGTCTCCTTTGCTGCTTGCTCAATGGTGTCTACCAATACATAGCTGTTACCGCCGTTTTTGGTAACGGAAGTAAAAGGTACATTCATTTCTTCTGCCAATATTTCCATTACCCTTGGGCTACAAAAGCCTCCCTGACAGCGGCCCATCCCTGCACGGGTACGGTGCTTTACTGCATCAATGTTGGTAGCCGGTACAGGGCGGTTGGCACTTTCCCGTATTTCGGCTTCTGTTACCATTTCGCAGCGGCAAACCAAATTACCCCATTGAGGGTTTTCTTTAACTGCATTAATTCTCTCTTGGGTGGTCATGGTAGCAAAGGTTTTTCCTTTTTTAATTTTTTTCATTTCCCCTTGTTTTTTAGGGAGTGCTAATATTTGAGTAATCTGTTCACATAAATCTTTTGCAATGGCAGGTGCTGCTGTTAAACCGGGGCTTTCAATGCCAATGGCTTCAAAGGCCATAGGTGCACCTGAAACAGGGCCTATAATAAAATCATCTCCCATAGAGTGGGCACGAATTCCTGAAAAAGTGGTAATGGTTTGCCTGGTAGAATAATTAGGCCAGGTAAACTTAATTTTTTCTAAAATATCATGGAGCCCTTCTTCTGTGGTTGCCGTATCTTCAGGGTTATGAATATCCTCTGCGGTAGGCCCCAGTAAGGTGTTTCCATGTACGGTAGGGGTTAAAAGCACTCCTTTACCCATAGGGGTAGGGCATTGGAACATGGTCATGGTAAAGGGTAATTCTTCCAAACGGTCAAGCAAATAATACTCTCCACGCCTTGGAATAATTTCTACCATTTTATCAGAAATCAGGTTATGTAAAGCCATGGCTCCTTGCCCTGCACAGTTTACTACCACTTTGGCAAAATAAGTGCCGTTGGTGGTTTCAATTTTCCAACCCTGGTCCTGGTTATGAACCATTTGTAATACTTGGGTTTGGGTAAATACTTCCACCCCGTTAAGGGCAGCCATATCTGCAAGGTCGTAGGTGAACTCATAAGGGCTAGTTATGCCACTAGTTGGTGCATAAAGGGCCCCAATAATGCCGGGGTTGGTGTTAGGCTCTTTTTCAAGAACTTCTTCTTTTGTAAGAATTTGAAGGCCTTCCACCCCATTTTGAACCCCTTGTTGGTAGAGATTTTCAATAATCATTTGGTCTTTTTCCCCAAAGCCTAACACCATTGCACCGGGTTGCCCATAAGGTGTTCCTACTTCTTGGCAAAGGGCTTTATACATTTTGGCCCCTTCCACATTGTATTTTGCTTTTAGGGATCCGGGCTTTGCATCAAAGCCGGAGTGAACAATACCACTATTAGCCTTGCTGGCACCTTCAGCTAAATCTGCTGCTTTTTCCAGTAAAGCAATTTTCCCCTCATGGTAACAAAGAGCATGAGCTAAAGCGCTGCCCACAACTCCACCACCAATGATTACAACATCATATTGCACCATGTTTACCACCTTTTCTTATTCATTTACGTACTATGCCTCTTGGCAAATTGCCTTCTATATTTTAGCACAAAGAGAATTAATTGACTAGTAGGTTTTACTTTTTGTTAACAGATAGTTGCTCTTCTATAGATAAATTACTTTAGATAAATAAATTCCTTTAAGGTTATCTTCCACACAAATCCCACCTTTTCCATTGCTTTTTATTCTTTTACTGGCTAAAATAAAGTTGTTTTACTATCCCTCCACTAAATCTTGTTGAAAACTCTTCTATAAGGAGAATATTATGATTGAAATATCAACCCCTTTGGTTCATAAGTTAATTCATTCCCAGTTTCCTAAATGGAAAGATTTGGAAATTTCCCCTGTAAAAGAAAGCGGTCACGATAATAAAACCTTTCACCTTGGTAAAGAAATGATGATTCGTTTACCAAGCGATGCCCCATATGTAGCCCAAATTGAAAAAGAGTTTAAGTGGCTGCCTTTTTTAGCAAAAAGAATATCTTTGCCCATTACTTTACCTATTGCTTTAGGCGCTCCAACGGCTGATTACCCCTTCCCTTGGTCTGTTAATCGGTTTATTGAAGGAGAAAGCCTTTATCAAAACCCTATTTCCAATAAGGAAGACTTGGCAAAAGAAATAGCAGCCTTTTTAAATGAGTTGCAAAAGGTAGATGCAAGGGAAGGCCCCCTTGCCGGAAAACATAATTTTTATAGAGGAGCAAGCCCTGTCGTATACTATAGGGAGGTGGAAAAAGCTTTACAGAGCCTTGAAAAAACCTTACCCGCAACTCTTTTAAAAGAAATATGGAACCAAGCCATTCTATCCAAATGGGCGCATTCTCCTGTATGGATACATGGAGATATTGCCCCAGGAAACCTTTTAGTAAAAGAAGAAAAACTGCGGGGTGTGATTGATTTTGGCATGATGGCTGTTGGAGATCCTGCTTGTGACTATGCCATGGCTTGGACTTTTTTTGATGAGGCAAGCCGAAAGGTGTTTTTAAAAGGCTTGGATGCGAGTACCATTCATCGGGCAAGAGGCTGGGCATTATGGAAAGCCCTTATCACCTACCATGAGCCCAATTTTTTCGTTGCCCAAAATGCAAAAACTACTATTCAAAGTATCGTAAAAGAGTATTCTTCTATCCTATAACTTCTATCTCTCTTTTACTGTATATCATCGTAAAACTTTAAATGGACTTATTGCTTTACTTGGCTTTAACAGGAATTCTCTCTAATTTTTTCTTGCCATCCTTTTCAAATAAAGGTATACTATAAGTAAGTATTTATGGCTTACCATAAAAAAATTTTATATAACTTGAAAGGTGGTTTACACATGAAAAAGTTACTTGCCCTATTACTCTCTTTAGTAATGGCTTTAAGTCTCTCTTCAGTTTTTGCCCAAGAGCCGCAGGAACCTTTTACCCTTACAGTTTTTCATACTAACGATGTACATGCTAACGTGAACCCCGGCAGTGGTATGGGTTATGCTATGATGGCAGGCTTTGTTAATCAGGAAAAAGCCAAAAATCCCAATGTCCTGGTTTTTGATGCGGGGGATACCTTTCATGGAACGGTATTTGCCACAGCTGTAGAAGGCGCCAGTGTTGCCCAATTACTAAACAACATCCCTTATAGTGCCATGGCTCCAGGAAACCACGATCTTAACTACGGCTTTGACAGGCTGAAGGAATTGGAAGAAAGTTTAACCTTTCCCCTTGTAAATGCCAATATTTACCTTGAAAATGGGGAAAGAGCTTTTACCCCTTATACTATTTTAGAAGTGGGAGAGAAGAAGGTTGGCGTTATTGGGGTAGCCACACCTGAAATGGTTCCTAAAATTCATCCTGATCAAATTAAAGGATTGGACTTTCGTGACGGGGTAGAAGAAGTAACCAAAGTGGTTGAAGAAATAAAAGATCAAACCGACGCCATTATTTTATTGGCTCACTGGGGAATTACCGGTGAAGAAACTACCAGTAAAGTATTAGCAAAAATTGAAAACATTGATTTAATCATTGATGGCCACAGCCACGATGCTTGGCCACAAGGACATAAAACGGAAGGTAGCAACACCCTTATTGTATCCACCGGGGAAAAATTGGAAAACTTGGGAAAAGTAGTTTTAACCTTTAATGATGAAGGTGTAGAGACTGTAGAACCCAGTTTAATTCCCGCCCCCGAAGTATATGAAGACCGAGGGATGATTCACCTTATGGATGAAATTACCGCCGCTCAAGATGTGCTTTTAAATGAAGTCATTGGAAAAACCACAGTGGTTTTAGATGGTGAAAGAGAAAACGTACGTACTAAAGAAACCAATTTAGGTAACTTAAGTGCCGATGCAGTACTGGCTTTTACAGGAGCGGATGTATCTATTATTAACGGTGGAAATATTCGTGCAACCATCGAAGAAGGAGACATCACCCTTCGTGACACCGTTACCGTATTTCCTTTTGGTAATATTGTAGTTACTAAAGAAATTACAGGTGCCGATTTAAAGGCCGCTTTAGAAGTGGGTTATCGTATGTATCCCGATCAAAATGGCGGTTTTGCCCAAGTGGGGGGCATGCGGGTAACCTTTGACCCAAGTAAAGAAGCAGGTGACAGGGTAGTAGAAGTACTTCTTGGGGAAAACAAAGAACCCTTGGACGAAAATAAAAACTATATTATTGCCATTAACGATTTTATGGCCGCCGGAGGAGACAGTTACGAAATGCTGGCCAACTACCCCGTAATTAAGGAGTTTGGCAGTTTTGACGAAGCTATTAAACAGTATTTAAAAGAAGCTGGCGATATTGACATTGACATTGATGGTCGTATTACCATGGTAGAATAACATTTAAGCAAAACTACCCAAATAGAATCATTAAAAAAAGGAAGGAAAAATCCTTCCTTTTTTTCATTTATTTTTTACCTGTTTTTACATAAACATATGCTCTATAAATATTTTAATTCCCATGGCAATTAAAATAAAACCGCCAATTAACTCTGCCCGTTTTTTATATTTAGTACCAAAGCCTTTTCCAATATATACCCCTATCGTGGCAATTACAAAGGTAACCACCCCAATTAAGGTTGCCGCTGAAAATATATTGGCCTTTAGCGAGGCAAGGGTAATGCCAACCACCAAAGCATCTATGCTGGTGGCAACTCCCATTACTGTCAATTCCTTTAAATCCAAAGCCAGGTTACAGCTTACCTCTTCTTCTTTAAAGGCTTCATAAATCATTTTTCCCCCTAAAATTCCAAGTAAAGCAAGAGCAATCCAGTGATCAAAAGTTTCTATATACTTTGAAAACTGTTTGCCTAAAAACCAGCCTATTACAGGCATCAACGCCTGAAAGCCACCAAAAAAAAGGCCTACCAAGGTGGCTTGCTTAAAATAAACTTTACGCAAGCAAAGGCCTTTGCATAAAGCCGCAGCAAAGGCATCCATAGAAAGGCCTATGGCAATTAAAAAAACTTCTGAATAGGTCAACGCACACTCTCTCCCAGTAAACATTTCAATAAGCAAAAGGAATTTTATTGTAGCATTGCCCTCATACCTTGTCAATAAACCCTTTAAAAATGGCAATAAAAAGGCAACTTGAAATATTCAAGTTGCCTTTTTATGTTTCTATTTTACATAGGGGATTAATACAAAACCAAAGGTAAACTGGTTTTCATCAAAGCGATACTCTTCAAGAAGTTTAGGGCCGCAACTGTTAGAACCTATGCCATTTAACTTATAATCGATACATAATACCGTATCTTCACTTTCAACAAGTTCAAAATTATGCATTTTATTAGTTAACTCTTCCTGGGTGTAAGGAGATAAGTTAAAGCTAAAAGGGATATTGCTTCTAGCAGCAAAACCTACAGCTTTATTTTCTACTTTTACATAATCACAGTGATAATGGCTGCCGTTTTCTTGAGGTTTAATATAGTCTTCATGGTTTTCCTTGGCAGTGGTTTGGTAAATACCAAGGGTGCTTGCTCTACGTTTATCCACATAACTTTCGTAAGGCCCATAGCCGAAGTATTCTGCCCTGCTCATGTCTTTAGGTAGGTACATTCTAACCCCAAACCTTGGTAGCATGGGCATTACAGGGTCTTTTTCACAATCCAGCACCACATCGATTTGCCCTGCAGGGTTAATGGCAAAAGCGGCAGTAATGGTGATGGCCTTTTGAAGTACCACTGCACTTAGGGAAAGGCCAGCTTTAATAATTACTTTATCTTCCCCATGGTCTACAGTTGTATGATAAACCCTGGGTTTTAAAATATCGTAGCCGGCTTCACCCCAAGCTTTACGAATATACATATCATTATCTGTAGGGGCGCGCCACATATTATATTCCATGGGTTTGGTTATACAAGTTTTTTGATCATATACCAATTGAGAAAATAGCCCAGTATGCTTATCAAAGGTATACGTAAAATGTTCTCCTACAACAGTAACGGTTAAAGCATCTTCCTTTATTTGTAAGGCTTTACTGCTTTTGATAGGGCTTACTAAAGGAGAGACAATTCCTTCTTGAATTAGCAATTGGTCAATCCCTAACAGCTGTCCTTTTTTTGTTAAAGGGGCATCGTATTTTTGCTTGGTAACAATATCTACCAACCATTTTCCTTCTCCCTTTACTTCAATAGGTAGAGTTACCTCTGCTTTACCATGGGGAGGAATATTGGGAAGGTTAATTTTTTCTTCTTTTACTACTTTCCCGTTATGGCTTAATACATAATAAGCCTCTAAATACTCATCGGTAGATAAAAAATCTAACCAGTTGCTAAGAGAAACCACATATTTTTCTTTATCTGCCCAAGCCGCCCTTAGGGGACGATAAACATTTTTCACTTCTTTAAAGCCGGTATGGGGCCTACGGTCAGGATAAATCAACCCATCTACACAGAAATTTCCATCATGGGGATATTCTCCAAAATCTCCGCCATAGAAATATTTTTCTTTTCCTTCAACGGTTTTGCCCATGTATACGGTATGGTCACAAAACTCCCATACAAAGCCGCCACAGCTTCTTGGGTAGGCATCAAAAACTTCTTGATAGTCTTGGGCATCCCCAGGGCCGTTCCCCATAGCATGAATATATTCACAAAGCACATAGGGCCGTACATCTCCGCTGTTTTTTAAATAATCTTCAAATACTTCTACTGAAGGATACATTCTACTGTATACGTCAATCATAGAAATATCATTGTCCAATTTAGGGTCTAAATGGTAACTTCCTTCATAGTGAACCAAGCGGCTGGGGTCATATTCTTTAATCCATCTGCCTGCTTTTTCAAAGTTAGGGCCAAAGCCGGATTCGTTCCCCATGGACCACATAACCACACAGGGGTTGTTTTTATCCCGAATTACGTTACGCTGGTTTCTGTCTAAAATAGCATCTTCAAACATGGGGTCCCTGGCAATACGCCCATAAACCCTGTTAAAATCTCCTTCTTCTACTTGGGCAACTTCATGGGGTTCAAGGCCAAAGTATAACGTATTTACTCCATGGGTTTCAATATCCGCTTCATCAATGACATAAAAGCCCAGTTCGTTACATAATTGTACCATCCAGGGGGCGTTGGGGTAGTGGCTGGTCCGAATGGCATTGATGTTGTGTTCTTTCATCAGCTTCATATCTTTAAGCATTTGTTCTTTAGAAATGGTATAACCTGTTTTAGGATCACTATCGTGACGGTTTACCCCTCTAAATTTAATGGCTTGACCGTTAATTTTAAGCACTCCATCGGGGGTGGTGATTTCTCTTAAGCCTACTTTTTGAACAATGGTTTCATTCCCGCAAGTTAAAATCATGGTATAAAGGGTAGGGGTTTCTGCTGTCCAAAGAATAGGGTTTTCAAGAGGAATGGTTCCTTGTTTTCCAGTTTTTCCTTTAAAAAGTTCTTTCCCTTCAGGAGAAAGTAAGGTTATTTCTACTTCCCCTTCTTTACCGAAATATTCAAATTCCACCTCTACAAAAGCTTTTTGATATTGATTTTCAAAACGATTGTTTACAAAAAAATCTCTAAGATGATTTGGATCTCTTTTTAAAATATATACATCTCTAAAAATTCCCGACATTCTTAACTTATCCTGGTCTTCCAAATAAGTACCAAAGCACCATTTTAAAACCAGCACCCGAAGGGTGTTTTCACCTTCTTGTAAAAAGGAAGTAACATCAAATTCGCTGGTAGAGTGAGATACTTGGCTGAAACCTACAAATTTGCCGTTTACCCACACATAATAGCAACTGTCCACCCCTTCAAAATTAAGAGCAAAGTGATAATTTTTCACTTCTTCCACAGTAAAGGTTCTTTCATATATCCCACAGGGATTTTGTTGTGGCACATAAGGAGGATCAAAGGGAATAGGATATTTCACATTGGTATACTGATGCTTATCATAACCATGGTTTTGCCATACGGAAGGCACCGGTATGGTTTTTGTAAAGGAAATTTCCTCTGGAATTTCTTCAAAGCTTGGGAAAAAAGCAAAACTCCAGTCTCCATTTAATA